>JBDLIA010000018.1 GCA_039715185.1 Gemmatimonadota bacterium | reverse complement strand
CGCGGCGCGCTGCTGCCGGTGCTGAGTCTGGCGCAGGAGGTGCGCGGGCACGTATCGCCCGGGACCATGGACCGCGTGGGCGAGCTGCTGGAGCTGGCGCCCGCCACGGTGCGCGGGGTGGCGACCTTCTACACGATGTACAACCGGCGCCCGGTCGGGAAATACCTGATCCAGGTGTGCACCAACGTGAGCTGCAACCTGTGCGGCGCGGACGACGTGGCGGCGCGCTTCCTGGCCGAGACGGGGGCGGCGCCGGGCGAGGTGAGCGACGACGGGCTGTTCACCGTGATCGAGGCCGAGTGCCTGGGCGCGTGCGGTTTTCCGACCGTCGTCCAGGTCAACAACCGCTACTTCGAGGGCGTGGCGGACGAAGACGTGCCGGCGATCCTGGAGCGGCTCGAGGCCGAGGGGCTGAGCACGCCGCAGGGCAACGGGGCGCGGCCGACGGGCGCTGGCGGATCGGGGCACGTTTCCGCGGAAACGCCGTCGGACGATGGGGGCGACGCGTAATGGCCTACCCGTACCGCCACCCTTCCGAGACGCGCGTCCTGAGCGAACGCTTCGGCGACCCGCGCGCGCGTACGCTGGAGGGCTGGCGCGAGCAGGGCGGCTACCGGGCGCTCGCGAAGGCGCTCGAGCTGGGACCCGCGGAGGTCATCGACACGGTCAAGTCCAGCGGCCTGCGGGGCAGGGGAGGCGCGGGCTTCCCGACCGGCGTGAAGTGGAGCTTCATGCCGCGCGAGAAGAGCGGGACGCACTACCTGCTGATCAACGCCGACGAGTCCGAGCCGGGCGCGTTCAAGGACCGCGAGCTGATCCGCTGGACCCCGCACCAGTTGCTGGAGGGTGCGCTCATCGGCGCCTTCGCCATCCGCGCCGAGCACGTCTACGTGTACATCCGCGGCGAGTTCTTCGAGCCCACGCAGATCCTGGCGCGCGCCGTCGAGGAGGTCTACGAGGCGGGCATCGCGGGCGCCGACGTGATGGGGTCGGGGGTGTCGATCGACGTCACGCTGCACTGCGGCGCCGGCGCCTACATCTGCGGCGAAGAGACCGCGCTCATGAATTCGCTGGAGGGCCGGCGCGGGCAGCCGCGCGTGAAGCCGCCGTTCCCCGCCGCGGTGGGCGCGTTCGGCAGGCCCACCACGGTCAACAACGTCGAGACCCTGTGCGCGATCCCGCACGTCGTCACCAACGGCGGCGACTGGTACCGCCAGTGGGGCACCGAGAAAAGCCCCGGCACCAAGCTCTTCAACATGTCCGGGCACCTGGTGCGGCGCGGCAACTTCGAGCTGCCGCTGGGCTTCAACCTGAAGGAGCTGCTCTACGACGTGTGCGGCGGCGTCCCGAACGGCCGCTCGCTCAAGGCGGTGATCCCGGGGGGCAGCTCGGTGCCGATCCTCTCCGCCGGCGAGATCGACATCCCCATGCACTACGAGGGCGTGGCAGAGGCGGGCAGCATGCTGGGCACCGCGTCGGTCATCGTCATGGACGACTCGACCAACATCGTAAAGCAGGTGCGCCGCATAGTGGACTTCTACGCGCACGAGAGCTGCGGCCAGTGCACGCCTTGCCGCGAAGGCACGACCTGGCTCGCCAAGATCATGCTGCGCATCGAGCGCGGGCGCGGGACGATGGACGACCTGGACACCCTCGTGCAGCTCGGCAAGAACATGATCGGCACCACCATCTGCGTGCTCAGCGACTCGGCCGCGGCGCCCATCCTGAGCTCGCTCGAGAAATTCCGCGACGACTACCTGGCGCTCATACCCGAGGCGGTCGCGGCCGCCTCGGTCGCCGATACCGTCGCCGCCACGGTGCAGGTGTAGCGCGATGGCCGCCGAGGGCACCGTCACCTGCACGATCGACGGGATCGAGGTCACCGTCCCCGCCGGGACCCGCATCCTCGAGGCCGCCGAGCACGCGGGCGTGGGCGTGGCGCACTACTGCTACCACCCCGGACTGTCGGCGCCGGCGATGTGCCGCATGTGCCTGGTGGAGGTGGAGGGCGCGCCCAAGCTGCAGCCGGCGTGCATCACCCACGTGGGCGACGGGCAGGTCATCCGCACCGAGGGCGGCGAGGCCCAGGAAGCGCGCGAGGGCGTGCTGGAGTTCTACCTCGCCAACCACCCGCTGGACTGCCCGGTGTGCGACAAATCGGGCGAGTGCAGCCTGCAGGACTACGTCCACCAGGAGGGCCGCAAGCACGGCCGCTCGGCGGAGCCCAAGCGGGTGCTGGGGCAGGACTTCTTCGGCGGCGAGTCGGGCGGCATCGTCTACGACGGCGACCGCTGCATCATGTGCACGCGCTGCGTGCGCTTCATGCGTGAAGTCCCGCAGGACGACCTGCTGTGCGTGGTCCAGCGCGGCAACCGCTCGGTGATCGACACGTTCTTCGAGCAGGGCCTGGACGAGTCCGGCTGGGCGCACAACATCATCGACATCTGCCCCGTCGGCGCGCTGCTCGCCAAGGACTTCCACCACAAGGCCCGGGTGTGGGACCTGGACCGCGCGCCGTCCATCTGCTCCGGCTGCTCGCAGGGCTGCAACGTCCACGTGGACGTGCGCGACAACGCGGTGCAGCGGCTGCGCCCGCGCGAGAACCCCGAGGTCAACGCGTACTGGATGTGCGACCACGGGCGCTACGACTACGAGTGGCTGAACCGCGCGCCGTCCACCGTGGGCGGGGGCGCCGCGGAGAGCGCGCTGGCGTCCGGCGACGGCGCCGCCCGGCGGCTGGACGCGCCCATGGTGCGGGGCGCCGACGGCGAGCAGGCCGAGACCGACTGGCGCGAGGCGATCCTGGCGCTGGTGGACCGCGTCTCCCGACACGACGGGCGGGGCGGCGTTACCGCGCTGGTGTCCGCGCGCCAGTCCAACGAGGACGCGGGCCTGGCCGGGCGCCTGGCCGACGTCCTGGGCGGCGCCCGCAAGCTCTACCGCTCCGCGCGCGCCGACGCCGAGGTGCCGTGCGTCGGCGTCCCCGGGCTCGCGCGGCGGCGCGACCTCGCGCCCAACGTGCGCGGCCTGGAGGCGCTCGGCTTCGAACGCGCCGGCGACGACGACGGCGCGGGCGGGCTGGACCGCGCCGGGGGCGTGCTGGTGGTGCTGGGCGACGACCTGGCCGACCTGCCCGCCGACTTCGGCGCGGGCGCCGACCTGTTCGTGTACCTGGGCCACACCCTCACGCCCGCGGCGCGCGCCGCGCACTTCGCGCTGCCCGTGACCACCTTCGCCGAGCAGGACGGCACCTTCACCAACCACGAGGGTCGCGTGCAGCGCTTCTGGGCGGCGCTGCAGGCGCCCGCGCAGGCGCGCCCCGCGTGGCAGGTGCTGGGGGTGGTGCTGGCGGGCGCCGAGGACGGCTCGGCGCCCGCGTCGGCGGCCGACGCGTTCCTGCGCCTGGGCGAGTGGCACGCGCCCTATCGGGGCCTCAGCTACGAGGTCCTGGGCGCCTTCGGCGCGCTCGCCAACGCCTCGGTGCGGGTCACCCCGGACGGCGCGGAGGTGGGATGAGCCAGCACGACCTGGGCGCGCTATCGGGCACCGCCGAGCTGATCATCGTGAACATCAAGGTGCTCACGGTGTTCGGCGCGACCATGGTGCTGGTGGCGCTGTTCACGCTGATGGAGCGCCGCGTGTCCGCGTTCATGCAGGACCGCCTGGGGCCCAACCGCGTGGGGCCGGGCGGCATCCTCCAGCCGGTCGCCGACGGCCTCAAGAACTTCATCAAGGAAGAGACGGCGCCGGGGCAGGCCTCGCGCACGTACTTCTTCCTGGCGCCCATGATCGCCATCACGCCGGCGCTGGTGACCTTCGCGGTGATCCCGTTCGCGTCGCCGCTGCCCACGCCGTGGGGGCTGGTGGACATGGTCGTGGCGGACCTGCCCATCGGCATCCTGTTCATCCTGGCGCTGTCCAGCATGGGCGTGTACGGGCTGGTCTTGGCGGGCTGGTCCTCCAACAGCAAGTACTCCTTCCTGGGCGGGCTGCGCGGCGGCGCGCAGATGGTGAGCTACGAGGTGGCGCTGGGGATGAGCCTGATCCCGGTGTTCATGCTCGCCGGCAACGTCACCCTCACGCAGGTGGTGTGGCTGCAGCAGGAGGAGCTGGGGCTGTGGCTGGCGCTGCCCCTGGGGCTGGCGTTCTTCCTGTTCGTGGTGTCCGCGTTCGCCGAGACCAACCGGCTGCCGTTCGACGTGCCCGAGGCCGAGGCCGAGCTCGTGACCGGCTATCACACCGAGTACTCGTCGATGAAGTTCAGCATGTTCTTCATCGCCGAGTACGCACACATGTTCACCGCGTCGGCGCTCATGGCTACGCTGTTCCTGGGCGGCTGGGACGTGCCCTTCGCGTCGTTCGACGACATGCGCGTGATCGCCCCCGGCGTCGTCGAGGGCGCCCGGCCTGAGGTGTGGAAGACGCTCGTCACCGCGGGCTCGTTCTTCGCCAAGACGCTGTTCTTCGTGTTCCTGTTCATGTGGGTGCGCTGGACGGTGCCGCGCTTCCGCTACGACCAGGTCATGCACCTGGGCTGGAAGGTCATGCTGCCCACGTCGCTCGCGTTCATCGTGCTCATGGGCGCCTCCATCCTGGCGCTGGACACGCTGGGCTGGGATTACGGCCTGCGCTACGGACTCGTGCTGACCGCGGTGAACGTGGTGGCGATGGCGGCCTTCTTCTTCTGGCTGGACCGCGACCGGGTGATCTCGGGCACGCCGCGCCGCGCGCCGCACGCGGACGCGCCGGAGGCCGAGGTGGTGGACGAGCCGGTGCCCGCCGGAGGAAGCTCCTGATGGCGATTCGCACCAAGGTCCTGAAGCGCCCCGAGCGGGGCACGTCGTACATGCGCGCCGCGCTCAAGGGCATGGCGCTGACCTTCCGGCACCTGATCGACACCGACCACGTCACGCTCCAGTACCCGGACGAGAAGCCGGAGCTGGCGCCGCGCTGGCGCGGCACGCACCGCATGGAGGTGCACGCCGACGGCCGGCCCAAGTGCGTGGCGTGCGGGCTGTGCCCCACGATTTGCCCGGCCAACTGCATCCGGCTCGTGCCCGGCGAGGACGACCAGGGCAACCGCTATCCCATCGTCTACGAGATCGACGAGTTCCGCTGCATCTTCTGCGGCATGTGCCAGGAGGTCTGCCCGGTGGAGGCGATCCACGTGGGGCAGGACTACGAGAACGCCGAGTACACGCGCGAGCGCTTCGTCTACGACCTGGACCGGCTGATGGCCCAGGACCACGACGTGACGGCGCTGTGGGATCCGGCCGACCCGGCGTCCGAATGATCGCCGAGCTGATGTGGTGGATCCTGGCATCGCTCGCGGTGGCCGGCGGGGTGGCGATGGTGGCGAGCAAGAACCCGGTCGCGAGCCTGCTCTTCCTGGTGCTCTCGCTCTTCTCGCTGGCGGGCATCTTCGTGCTGCTGGAGGCGCACTTCATCGCGGCCGTCCAGGTGATCGTCTACGCCGGCGCGATCATGGTGCTGTTCCTGTTCGTGATCATGCTGCTGAACCTGGGCGAGCAGTACCGGCCGGACCTGCGGCTGGGCGCGTGGCTGGTGGCCGGCGCGGTCGCGTCGGGCTCGGTGGGCTTCACGCTCGTGCGCGTGCTGCGGCCCGAAGCGGGCGTGGCGCGGGCGCCGCTGGCCCCCGTCGACCCCGACGTCGTAGGCGCCATCGCGGACCCGCTGTTCCGCGACTACCTCGTGCCCTTCGAGGTGACCTCCGTCCTGCTGCTCGCCGCCGCCGTGGGCGCGGTGCTCCTCGCAAAGAGGAGAGTCTAAGTGGCCCTCGTCGAGCACTCGCTGATCCTGGCCGCGTTCCTGTTCGTGATAGGCGTCGCGGGCGTGCTCGTGCGCCGCAACGCGATCATCGTCTTCATGTGCGTCGAGCTCATGCTCAACGCGGGCAACCTGGCGTTCGTGGCGTTCTCGCGGACGCTGGGGATCGACGGCCAGGTGTTCGTGTTCTTCGTGATCTCGGTGGCCGCCGCCGAGGCCGCGGTGGGGCTGGCGATCGTGATCTCCATCTTCCGGCTGCGGGAGACCGTGGACCTGGACCGCATCAACGTGCTGCGCTGGTGACCCGGTGAGCGAGTTCCACCCGGTGCTGCCGTGGGCGATCGTGCTGCTGCCGCTCGCCGGGTTCCTGGTGAACGGCGTCGCCGCGTTCGTCGCGCCCAGGGCGAAGCTCATCCCCACGCTGGTGGGGCCGGGCGTGGTGGGCCTCGCGTTCGCGCTGGCGTTGGCCAACTTCCTGGGCATGTCGGGGGCCGAGCTGCACGGCCCGGTGATCGAGACCTACTGGACCTGGCTGCCGGTGGGCGAGCTGCGCGTGGACGCCGCGCTGCAGCTCGACCAGCTGTCGATCCTGATGGCGCTGGTGGTCTCGGGCGTGGGCTTCCTGATCCACGTCTACAGCGTGGGCTACATGGGCGAGGATCCCGGCTACGCGCGCTACTTCGCGTACCTGAACCTGTTCGTGTTCTTCATGCTGGTGCTGGTGCTCGGGTCGAGCTTCCCGCTGATGTTCGTGGGCTGGGAGGGCGTCGGCCTGTGCAGCTATCTGCTGATCGGCTTCTGGTTCCGGGACCGCGAGAAGGCGGACGCCGGCAAGAAGGCCTTCATCGTGAACAGGATCGGCGACTTCGGCTTCCTGATCGCGATGTTCATGATCTACGTCAAGGTCGGCACGCTGGACTTCGCGGGGGTGTTCGAAGCGGCGCCGGCGGCGTTCGCGTTCGGCGGCCTCGCGATCACCTGGATTTGTCTGTTCCTGTTCCTGGGCGCGACCGGCAAGAGCGCGCAGATCCCGCTCCACATCTGGCTGCCCGACGCCATGGCCGGCCCCACGCCGGTGAGCGCGCTGATTCACGCCGCGACCATGGTCACCGCCGGGGTCTACCTGATCGCGCGCGCGTCGGTGCTGTTCGCGCTCAGCCCCGTGGCGTCGCTGGTGGTGGCAGGCATCGGCGCGGCGACCGCGCTGTTCGCCGCGACCATCGGGCTGGTCCAGACCGACATCAAGAAGGTGCTCGCGTACTCCACCGTGTCCCAGCTCGGCTACATGTTCCTGGGCGTGGGCGTGGGGGCGTACGCGGCGGGCGTCTTCCACCTCTTCACGCACGCGTTCTTCAAGGCGCTGCTGTTCCTGGGTGCGGGCGCGGTGATCCACTCCATGCACCAAGCCATGCACCGGACGCTGAATCACGGCGACCCGCAGGACATGCGCAACATGGGCGGGCTGCGGCGCTACATGCCCATGACGTGGATCACGATGTGGATCGCCACGCTGGCCATCGCCGGGGTGTGGCCTTTCGCCGGCTTCTTCTCGAAGGACGAGATCATCTGGCAGACCGCCGCGCGCGCGCACGGAGAATTCGCGGCCTGGTACACCGCGTTCTGGGTGATCGCGCTGGCGGCCGCGGCGCTGACCGCGTTCTACATGACGCGGCTGATGATCCTGACCTTCCACGGCGCCAACAGGACCGGGGCGGAGGAGGCGACGCACCTGCACGAGGCGCCCGCGGTGATGTGGGTGCCGCTGGCGCTGCTCGCCGCGGCGTCCGTCGTCGGCGGCTGGATCAACGTGCCGGAGGCCATCGGACACAACCGGCTGCTGGGGTGGTTCCCGCACTCGGAGTGGCTGCACGACTGGCTGCACCCGGTCACCGAGGGCGCCGAGGCCGTACTGGCGACGAACGTGGGCGAGGGCCTGCACACCGCGCCGTTCGGCGGCGGTGAGGTGGCCTGGGCGTTCGGGTCGCTGCTCATGGCGGTGGCGGTCATCGCCGTGACCGCGGCGCTGCTGCGGCGCCGCGCGGTGGCCCCCGCCGCCGCCGCCGAGGCGCCGCGCGGCCTGGCCAAGGTGCTCTACGACAAGTGGTACGTGGACGAGCTGTACGACGCGGCCGTCGTGCGGCCCGTGATCGGCGCGTCGCGCGCGCTCTGGCGCTGGGTGGACGAGGGGCTGATCGACGGCGCGGTCAACGGGATCGGGCGCCTGACCCGTGGCGTGGGGACGGTCGCCTCCCGCGCGCAGACCGGCCAGACCGCGCTGTACGCCGCCGCCATCGTGGCGGGCGTGCTGATGCTCCTGGGCTTCGTGATGTGGACGCCATGACGGGAGGCTGGGTGCTCAACGCGCTGCTCGTGATTCCCGTGGCGGGCATGCTCGCGGTGGTCCTGGCGCCGCCGCGCTGGGCCAAGTACGTGGCGCTGGCGGCGGGCGCGGCGGAGTTCGTCGTGTCGCTGCCGCTGTGGTTCTCGTTCGCCGCGGGCGTCGACGGATTCCAGTTCCGGAGCGCGGCCGAGTGGATCCCCGCCTGGGGCATCTCCTACTCGGTGGGCGTGGACGGGATCAGCGTGCTGCTGGTGCTGCTCACGACGCTGCTGTTTCCCATCACCACGCTCGGTTCTTTCCGCTACATCCAGAAGAAGGAAAAGACCTTCTACGCGATGATGCTCCTGCTGGAGACGGGGGTCGTGGGCGTGTTCGTCGCGCTGGACGTGTTCCTCTTCTTCGTGTTCTGGGAGCTGGTGCTGGTGCCGATGTACCTGATCATCGGCGTCTGGGGCGGCGAGCGGCGGGTCTACGCGGCCATCAAGTTCTTCCTGTTCACGGCCGCGGGCTCGCTGCTGATGCTGGTGGGCATCCTCTACTTGTTCTTCAAGTACCAGGCTCTAACCGGTGCTCCGTCCTTCGCTTACGTGGATCTGCTGCAGGTGCCGCTCACGCTGAAGGAGCAGCTCTGGCTGTTCTCGGCGTTCGCGTTGGCGTTCGCCATCAAGGTGCCGCTGTTCCCCTTCCACACCTGGCTGCCCGACGCGCATGTGGAGGCCCCCACGCCCGGCTCGGTCATCCTGGCCGCGGTGCTGCTGAAGATGGGGACGTACGGCTTCGTGCGGTTCCTGCTGCCGTTCTTCCCGCTGGCCTCGACGCACCCCGACGTGGTGAGCGTGGTGATGGTGCTCGGGGTGATCGGCATCCTGTACGCGGCGTGGGTGGCCGCGGTGCAGCCGGACGCCAAGAAGCTGATCGCCTACACCTCCGTGGCGCACATGGGCTTCGTGGTGATCGGCGTGTTCGCGCTCACCGTGAACGGGCTGCAGGGCGCGATGATCGTGATGCTCTCCCACGGCGTGGCCACGGGGGCGATGTTCCTCCTGCTGGGGATGCTCTACGAGCGCCGCCACACGCGCCTGATCGAGGCCTACGGCGGCTTGGCCGCGGTGACGCCCATGCTCGCCACGGCGTTCGTGATCACCGCGCTCGCGAGCATCGGCGTGCCCGGGACGAGCGGCTTCGTGGGTGAGTTCCTGGCGCTGCTGGGGACCTTCGAGACGCACCCCTTCGTGGCCGTGGTGGCGGGCCTCGGCGTGATCTTCGCTGCCTACTACATGCTGCCGATGGTCCAGCGGATCTTCTTCAACGCGGTGGACGACCCGGACAACGAGCGGCTGCTGGATCTGAGCCCGCGTGAGGCGGTCGTGCTGGCGCCGCTGCTCGCGCTGATGATCTGGATGGGCGTCCAGCCGGGTCCGTTCCTGCGCCGCATGGAGACCTCCGTCGAGTCCGTGGTGGAGCGCGTCCAGGCGCAAAGGCTGGTGGCGCCCATCGCGGCTGCGCCGGGTGAGGTGGTCGTGATCGAGCTGGCCGAAGTGGAGCCCGCCGCGGTCGACCGCGCGCACGAGGAGGACGCGCCGTGATGATCGACTACGCGTCGGCCGTGGACTACGCGTGGGTGCTGCTACCCGAGCTGGTCCTGAGCGCGGCGGCGATGATCGTGCTGCTGGTGGACGTGTTCCAGAAGGGCGACGCGAGCCGGCCCTCGTCTCGCCTGATCCCGGCGCTCGCCGGGTTGGGCGTGGCCGCGGCGTTCGCGGCCAACCTGTGGCTGCTCGGGCTCCAGGAGGCGGACGCCACCGGGATGATCGCGCTGGATTCGTTCCGGGTGTTCTCCAACGCGCTGTTCCTGCTCGCGGTGGCGCTGTTCCTTGGCATGGCGCCGCGCTACCTGGAAGAGAACGGCATGCACCTGGGCGAGCTGTACGCGCTGGTGCTCTTCGCCACGGTGGGCATGATGGTGTTCGCCGGGTCGCGCGACCTGATAGTCATCTTCCTGGGCCTGGAGCTGCTGTCGATCGCGGTGTACGTGCTCACCGCGGCCAACCGGCGCGACCAGCGCTCGGCCGAGGCCGGGCTCAAGTACTTCCTGCTGGGCGCGTTCTCGAGCGCGTTCCTGCTGTTCGGCGTCGCCATGATCTACGGCGGCACCGGCACCGTGAACCTGGTGCGGCTGGGGGACATCCTGGCGGACGGCGGGGGCCCGCTCGTCACCGTTGGGCTGGCGCTGCTGCTGGTGGGCTTCGGCTTCAAGATCGCCGCGGTGCCGTTCCACATGTGGACGCCCGACGCCTACGAGGGGGCGCCTACTCCCATCACCGCGTTCATGGCGGCGGCGGTGAAGGCGGCCGCCTTTGCGGCGCTCGTGCGGGTGCTGCTCACGGCTTTCCCGGGCATGTACGCCACGTGGGGACAGCTGGCGTTCTGGCTGGCGATGCTGACGATGGTCGGCGCCAACCTGGTCGCGCTGGCGCAGGACAACGTGAAGCGCCTGCTCGCGTACTCGAGCATCGCGCACGCCGGCTACCTGCTCGTGGCGGTCGCCGCGGGCACCGACGTGGGCGCCGCCGCGTTCCTGTTCTATCTGTCGGTCTACACGCTGATGAACGTGGGCGCTTTCGCGGTGGTGATGACGGTCGCCGGCCTGGGCGAGGCGCGCATGGGCATAGGCGAGTACAGCGGGCTGGCGTGGCGCAAGCCGGCGCTGGCCATCGCCATGACCATCTTCCTGCTCTCGCTGGCGGGCTTTCCCTTGACGGGCGGATTCATCGGCAAGCTCTACATCCTGCGCGCGGCGGTGGAGCGTGGCCTGCTGGCGCTGGCCATAGTGCTCGTGCTGACGTCGCTGGTGTCCTACTGGTACTACCTGCGCGTGGCCTGGCACATGTGGTTCCACGACCCGGCCGAGGGGGGCGCCCGGGCGCCGCTGCGGATCCCCTTGGGCGTGGTCGCGGTGCTGGCCGTATGCGCGCTCGGCGTGCTCGCCGCGGGGCTGTTCCCCGCCGCGCTCCTGGACCTCGCCAGCGCCGGCGCGACCGCGCTGGGCGGACCGTCCGCGGCGGTCGCGGGCGCCGCCGCTCCCTGACGCGGTTGACCGCCTCCTTCCACAGTCGGAGCATCATGGGACCCAACCGGCACATCTTTCGCGAGTACGACATTCGCGGCGTGGTAGGCGAGGATCTGGATCCGGGGGTGGCGGAAGCGATAGGTCGTGCGCTGGGGTCGGAGGCCGTGAGCCGCGCGCCGGGCCGCACGCCGCTGCTCGCGCTCGGACACGACAACCGGCCCAGCTCTCCGGACCTGGCCGCGGGCGCGGCGCGCGGCATGCTCGCCGCCGGTGCGGACGTCGTCGGCGTGTCCACGGTGCCCACGCCCACGCTTTACTGGGCGGTGCAGCGCTTCGGCGCCGACGGCGGGCTGCAGATCACCGGGTCGCACAACCCGCCCGAGTACAACGGCTTCAAGATGGTGCTGGGCGGCCGGTCGGTGTACGGACCCGCCATCCAGGACCTGCGCCGCCGCATCGTGGAGGCCGATTTCAGCGCGGGCGAGGGCAGCGAGCGGCGCGAGTCGATCCTGGATGACTACATCGACGACGTGGCGGGTCGCTTCTCGCTGAAGCGCCCCGTGCGCGTGGTGGTGGACTGCGGCAACGGCACGGGTAGCCTGGTGGCGGTGGCCCTGCTCGAGCGCATCGGCGCGGAGGTGATCTCGCTGTTCTGCGACTCGGACGGCACCTTCCCCAATCACCACCCCGATCCGGTGGTCGACGAGAACCTGGTCGACCTCATCGCGGAGGTGCGCGCACGCGGCGCGGACCTGGGGGTAGCATTCGACGGAGACGCGGATCGCGTGGGCGCCGTCGACGAACGCGGGCGCATCATCCGCGGCGACATCCTGCTCCTGCTGTTCGGGCTGGACGTGCTGGAGCGGAACGGCCCCGGCGCGCAGATGATCTTCGACGTGAAGTGCTCGAAAGCGCTCGCCGAGGTGTTCGAGGCCAAGGGCGGGCGGCCGATCATGTGGAAGACCGGCCATTCGCTGATGAAGGAGAAGATGAAGGAGACCGGGGCCCCCCTCGCCGGCGAGTTGTCCGGCCACATCTGCTTCGCCGACAGGTACTACGGCTTCGACGATGCGCCCTACGCTGCGTGCCGCCTGATCGAGCTCGTGTCCCGCTCGGAGGCGCCGCTGTCGGCGCGGCTGGACGCGTTTCCGGCCTACGCGTCGACCCCCGAGATCCGCATCGACGTCCCCGAGGAGGAGAAGTTCGCGCTGGTCGAGCGAGCGGTCGCGCACTTCAAGCGAGACCACGAGGTGGTGGACGTGGACGGCGCGCGCGTGACCTTCGGCAACGGCTGGGGGCTGCTGCGGGCGTCGAACACGCAGCCGGTCCTGGTGGCGCGCTACGAGGCCGAGGATGAGGACGAGCTGGCGCGCATCAGGTCCGAGATGGAGGGCTGGCTGCGCGACCAGGGCGTGACGCTACCATGAAGTGGAGGCCGGGGCGCGGAGCGCTGCTGGTGGGGCTGGCCCTGCTCGTCGGGCTCGCCAGCCTGAGCGCCGTATCGAGCGTCTACACGGACGCGCTGTGGCACTCCTCGCTGGGCTACGCGTCGGTGTACTGGAGCCGCATCCGCATCGCGGTGCTGGTCCAGGGCGTGGCGGCCGCGGCCGGCGCGGCGCTCATCCTGGGCAACCTGCTCCTGGTGAGCCGGCACGCCGGTGCGGTGCGCGTCCGGCGCCGGTTCGGCAACCTCGAGATCTCCGAGCAGATCCCGCGCAGGGTCGTCCTCGTGGGCATCTCGGTCGTTGCCGTGCTGGCCGGCTGGTGGCTGGCCGCGCTCCAGTTCGGAGGCGGCAGCGCGCTGCACGTATTCGCGTGGTTCCGGCGCGTGCCGTGGGGCGTGGAGGATCCGCTCTTCGCGCGCGACGCGGCGTACTACGTGTTCACCCTGCCGCTGCAGCTTCGCGTCATCGACTACCTGGTGCTGATCCTCATCTGGAGCGGCATGCTGGCGGGCACCGGGTACGCGCTCGCGGGTGCGGTCAGCTTCGCGGAGAACCGCGTGCGCATGTCCGACCCGGCGCGGCTCCATCTCGTGGGCATCCTCGCGTCGCTGGTCGTCCTCATGGGCGTGCGCTTCTGGCTCGGGCAGTACGAGCTCCTGCTGGACGGGGACGCGATCGGCGGCGCGCTCGGCTACACCGACGTGCGCGTCCGCCTGCCGGCGCGCAAGGCGCTGGCCATGCTCAGCCTGGTCACCGCGGTGGCGATCGTGGTGGGCGCGGTACGGCGCAGCTGGGTGGCGCCGCTCGTGGCCGGCGGCGTGCTGGTCGCCGGCATGGCGGTGGGCGGGATCATGGCGCCCGCCCTGGTTCAGAGGTTCGCGGTGGAGCCCAACGAGCTGGCGCGCGAGACGCCCTACATCCGCTGGAACCTGGAGTTCACCCGGCGCGCGTTCGGGCTCGCGGAAGTGGACCGGCGCACGATGCCCTATCGGCCCACCTCTCCGGCGCGGCTGGCCGAGCTCTCGCCACAGCTGGCGTCGCTGCCGCTGTGGGACCGCGAGCCGCTGCGCACGGCGTACAATCAGCTCCAGTCCTTCTACGACTACGACCGCTTCTTCGACGTCGATTTCGCGCGTTACGTGGACGCGGATGGGACGCCGCGACAGGTGGCCGTGGCGGTGCGCGAGGTGGACCAGGCCGGGGTGCCGGAGGACGCGCGCACCTGGCAGACGCTGCGCCTGAATCCGCGCTACATCCGGGGGCTCGGTGCGGTGGTCACCCCGGCCGCCCAGAAGACCACCGAAGGCGAGCCGGTGCTGTGGTTGCGCAATCAGCCCCAGGGAGCCGCTCTGCAGGGCGCCGAGACGTCCGTGCAGCGCGCTTCCGGCGCTCCGCCTGAAGTGCGGCTGGAGACCCCCGACATCTTCTTCGGCGAAGCGACGCGCGACTACGTGATCCTGGTGCCGGGCAGGGAAGAGGAGTTCACCGGGGAGGCGGGCGTCGACTACCCGGAGGGCGTCCGGCTGGGGTCGTTCCTGCGCGTGGCGGCGTTCGCGTGGCGCTTCGGCGACAAGAACCTGCTCTTCTCCGGCGAGGTCAGTGACGACAGCAGGATCCTGTTCCGCCGCACCATCGGCGAGCGCGTACGCACGCTGGCGCCGTTCATGCTATGGGATTCGGACCCGTACGCGGTCGTCAGCGGGGGGCGCATCCACTGGATCATCGACGGCTACTCCGCAACGCGCTCCTATCCCATCGCGCGCCGCCACCGCGTCCAGGGCGTGGGCGATTTCCGCTACCTGAACCACAGCGTCAAGGCCGTTATCGACGCCGTGACGGGGGACGTGGCGATCTACGACATGGGTACCGGGGACCCGCTCGTGGCGACCTATCAGCGCGTGTTCCCGGGCCTGATCCGGCCCGAGGAAGAGCTGCCGGACGCGCTGCGGCCGCACCTGCGCTACCCGCCGCTGTATCTGAAGACCCAGGCGGAGATCCTGGGCACCTACCACCTGGACAGCCCGGAGGCCTTCTACGCGGGCCGCGACTTCTGGCAGATCCCGGTCGCGGGCGGCAACGGCCGTGGCTCGACCTACCGGCCCGATTTCGCCGTGATGTCGCTGCCCGGCGAGCGGCCCGAGTTCCTGCTCAGCGTCCCGCTGGTGGCGCGCGACCGCGAGAACATGACCGCGCTGCTGGTGGCGCGGAACGACCCGCCGAGGTACGCCGAGCTGGTCCTGCTGGAGCTGCCCAGGGACCAGCTCGTCCCCGGACCGGGCCAGGTGCTCGCGCTGACCGAGCAGGACCCGGCCATCTCCGAGCGCCTGTCGCTGTGGCGCCAGCGCGGCAGCGAGGTGGACCTGGGGCAGATGCTGGTCGTCCCGCTGGGCAGCTCGTTCCTCTACGTGCAGCCGTTCTTCATCTCCTCCGAGGACCAAGAGCGCCGCATTCCGCGCCTGGAGCAGGTGGTGGTGAGCGACGGCCGCAGCGTGTCCATGGACACCAACCTGCGGCGCGCGCTGGAAGGGCTGGCCGCGGTGACATCCGGCTCGGGCGAAGTGACGCTGCCGTTGACCGCCGACGCCGGCGCCACCGAACTGGGGTCCTGGCCCGCGGAGGCGCTGGAGCTGCTCGACCTGGCCGACGAACGGCTGCGAGCGGGTGACTTCGCGGGATTCGGAGCGCGCTGGGAGGAGCTGCGCGAGCTGCTGCGGTCGGCGTCAGCGGGGGTGGAGCCGTAGGTGCGCGCTAGGAGGGTCCCGGGCGCCGCGCCCCCGGCGCGTTGCTGGCCCCAGGGGCGTGCCCTATGATGCCGCGTTCTCCAAGTCAGGACATAGGCACGATCGTCGTCGCGCTGGGCGGGAACGCGCTGCAGCCCGCCGGCGGGAGCGGGCACATCCACCAGCAGTTCGCGCACGCGCGCGACAGCCTCGCGCCGGTCGTCGAGCTAGCGAGCGAGGGCTGGAAGGTGGCGATCGTGCACGGCAACGGCCCGCAGATCGGGGACGCGCTGCTGCGCAACGAGTGCGCCGCCGATCGCCTCCCGCCGCTTCCGCTGGGGGTGCTGGTGGCGGGAACCGCGGGCTGGATCGGCTACATGCTCCAGCAGTCTCTGCAGAACGCGCTGAAGCGGCGCGGGGTGCGCCGGCTCGTGTCGACCGTGATCACCCAGGTCCGGGTGGACCCGGACGACCCGGCGTCTCTCGAGCCGGTCAAGCCGATCGGGCGCGCGCTGGAGCGCGCCGAGGCCGAGCGGCTGGAGACCGAGCTGGGGTGGCGCGTGCGCGAGACCGCGGCCGGCTGGCGCCGGGTGGTGGCCTCGCCCCGGCCGCTGGAGATCATCGAGTCCGAGCAGATCGGGCGCCTGGTGCAGGCCGGCACCATCGTGATCGCGTGCGGCGGCGGCGGCATTCCGGTCGTTCGGGGCGACGCGGGCCTGGACGGCGTGGACGCGGTCGTGGACAAGGACCGGGCGGCCACCGTGTTGGCGTGTGACATCGACGCGTCCGAGTTGCTCATCCTGACCAACGTGGACGGCGTCTACGATGGCTTCGGCACGCCGAGCGCCCGGCTCGTTCGGCGCATGGGGCTGGACGCGGCGCGCGACATGCTCGCCAGCGGCGAGTTGGGCGCGGGCTCGATGAGGCCCAAGCTCGAGTCGGCGATCGAGTTCGTGAGGCAGGGGGGCAGGAGGGCGATGATCGCCCGGCTCGACAAGGGAATCGAAGCCGTGCAGGGGACGGCTGGCACGACGATCGCGGAGAACGAATGAACATACACGAGTACCAGGCGCGCGACCTGCTGCGCGACCACGGCGTGCCGGTGCCGCCGGGGCAGATCGCCCGAACGCCGGCAGAGGCGGAGGCCGCCGCGCGCGCCATCGGCGGGATGGTGGTGGTCAAGGCGCAGGTGCACGTGGGCGGCCGCGGCAAGGCGGGCGGCGTCAAGCTGGCCGCCGATCCGGCCGAGGCCGCCGACAATGCCGCCGCGATCCTCGGCATGGACATCAAAGGCCTCACGGTGGACAAGGTCCTCGTGGCCGAGGCGGCCGACATCGCCACCGAGGCGTACGTGGGCGTCATAGTCGACCGCGACGGCAAGCGGCCGGTGTTCATGGTCAGTCGCGAGGGCGGGGTGGACATCGAGGAGGTAGCCGAGACCAACCCGGACGCGATCCGCAAGCTACCCGTGGACCCGCGCTACGGACTCCTCCCGCACCAGGCGTACTGGCTCGCCGCGTCGCTGTACGACGACCCCAAGCAGCAGCGCGCGTGCGCCAGGATCCTGCGCCAGCTGTGGACGGCGTTCAACGCGGCGGGCGCGTCGCTGGCCGAGATCAACCCGCTGATCACGACCCCCGAGGGGGACGTGGTGGCGATCGATGCGAAGTTCAACATTGACGACAACGAGCTCTTCCGCAGGCCCGACATCGAGGAGCTCCGCGACGCCTCCTCCGAGCCTCCGGCGGAGACCCGCGCCAGGGAAGCCAACCTCACCTACATCAAGCTGGACGGGGACATCGGCGCGGTGGTGAACGGCGCGGGGCTGGCCATGGCGACCATGGACCTGATCAAGTACTACGGCGGCGAGCCGGCGAACTTCCTGGACATCGGCGGCTCCTCCAACCCGCAGAAGGTCGTGGACGCGCTGGGCATCATCGCCAGCGATCCCCACGTGCAGGTGATCCTGTTCAACATCTTCGGCGGCATCACGCGCTGCGACGACGTGGCGAACGGTATCGTGGAGGCGACGGGCCAGATCGACATCGGCGTGCCGCTGGTGATTCGCCTCACGGGCACCAACGAGGAGGAGGGCGTGGCGATTCTGGAGGCCGCCGGGTTCAGCGCAGCGACGTCGATGGACGAGGTCGTGCAGCGCGCGGTGGCCATCGCGCGGGAAGGGCAGTAGACGTGGCGATCTTCATCGACGAGAAGACCAAGCTGGTGATCCAGGGGATCACCGGGCGCGATGGGTCCTTCCACGCCGCGCAGATGATCGAGTACGGCACGCGCGTGGTGGCCGGCGTCACCCCGGGCAAGGGCGGCCAGAGGTTCGACGCGGCCGGGGCCTCGGTGCCGATCTTCGACACCATGGACCGCGCCGTGGCCGAGACGCGCGCCGACACGTCGGTGGTCTACGTGCCGCCCGCGTTCGCCGCGGACGCCATCATGGAGGCCGCCGACGCCGGCATCGGCTTCATCGTCGCCATCACCGAGGGGATCCCGGTCCTGGACATGACGCGCGTGTACGAGTACGTGCGCGGCAAGGGCGCCAGGCTGCTCGGGCCCAACTGCCCCGGCCTGCTGTCACCCGGCAAGTCCAAGGTCGGGATCATGCCCGGGAACATCGCCACGGCCGGCGGCGTGGGGGTGGTGTCGCGGTCGGGCACGCTCACCTACGAGGTCGTCTGGCACCTGACCCAGGCCGGGATCGGGCAGACCACGTGCGTGGGCATCGGCGGCGATCCGATCATCGGCACGTCCTTCATCGACTGCCTCGAGGCCTTCGAGGCCGACCCGGACACCCGCGCGGTCGCGATGATCGGCGAGATCGGCGGCAGGGACGAGCAGCGCGCGGCGGAATTCGTGGCGGGGGAGATGAGCAAGCCCGTCGTCGGATTCATCGCCGGCCAGACGGCGCCTCCGGGACGCCGCATGGGACACGCGGGGGCGATCATCAGCGGATCATCGGGCACGGCGGGCGAGAAGATCGCCGCCTTCGAGCAGCACGGCGTGGGCGTGGCGCACAGGCCGGCCGAGGTCGCCGACCTGATCCAGGGTGCGCTGTGAACCGCGCTAGCCTCACCGCCGGCGACGTCATGACGCGCCGCTACCCGAGCGTCGCGGCCGACGCGCCGCTCACGGCGGCCGTGGAGCGCATGCTGGAACACGAGGTCAGGGCCATCCCCGTCGTGGGAGAGAAGGATGAGGTCCTGGGCATGGTGAGCAGCCGGGACGTCCTCGAGGCGCTGCTGCCGGAGCTGGGGCGCGAGCCGGATGAGGAGGGCGAGGCCGGGGTGGTGCGCGACATCATGAGCCGGACGGTCCTGTGCGTTCCGGAGGACCTGGCGGTGACCGACGTCGCCAACATGATGATCAACAAGCACGTGGAGCAGGTCCCGGTGGTGCGCGACGGCCGGCTGGCCGGCGTGCTGACCCGCAGCGACATCATTCGAAACCTATTCGCACGCTGAGGATATGCAGACGACCCTTGCGATCATCAAGCCCGGCGCCTGCGGCAAGAACCTGGCGGGCGCCATCCTGGCGCACCTCCAGCGGGAAGGCTTCACCGTGCGCGCGCTGCGCATGCAGCGTCTCACCGAAGGCCAGGCGCGCGCGTTCTACGAGGTCCACCGCGAGCGGCCGTTCTACGAGTCGCTGGTCGCGTTCATGACCTCCGGCCCGGTCGTCCCGCTCGCGCTGGAGCGCGAGGAGGCCGTCGCGACGTTGCGCGAGGTGATCGGCGCGACCGACCCCGCCGAGGCGGCGCCGGGCACCATCCGGGCCGAGTTCGCGGAATCGAAGGAACGCAACGCGATCCACGCGTCGGACTCGGTGGACAACGCCGCGCGCGAGGTGGCGTTCTTCTTTTCGGAGGCGGAGTTGCTGGGCAATCTGCCCTGAGACCGGGCGGCGCGCCGGGGCTCTGGCTGGGGCGTCCGATGTGGTTGACACCCCGTGGCGCTTGGGCGAGCTTTGCCGACTATGCTCGCCGTGGATCTCGGATATCTGGCGCGCTCCGGGGGGCTGGAGATCGCCGAGGAGCTGGAGGCAGGGGGCGATGAGTGGAGCGGCGCGGACGCGACGCTGTCCGGGCCGCTCGCCGTGCACCTGGAGGTGCGCAGCGCTGCCGGCGACGTGATCGCGCGCGGACGCCTGGCGGGAACGGTAGCGGGGGAATGTCGCAGGTGCCTGCGGCCCGTTCGGCAGTTGGTGGATGAGCCGGTGACGTTGGTGTTTCGGCAGCAGGGCGGGGACGCGGACACGTATCCGCTCCCGGATCGGGGCGCGACCCTGGACCTGTGGCCGGCGGTGAGGGAGCAGTGGTTGCTGGCGGTGCCGGCGTTCCTGGAGTGCGAGGCGGGCTGCAAGGGGCTGTGTCCCCTCTGCGGCGTGGACCTGAACGAGCGACAGTGTGGGTGCGTGACGTCCGAGCGGGACGCGCGCTGGGGCCCCTTGCGGGCGCTGGCGCGGGCCGGCAGGGGCGAAGCCAAAGACGAGGTGGGCGATGGCCGTTCCGAAGAAGAAGATATCGAAGCAGAGAAAGCGTAAGCGGCGCGGCCACCACAAGGCCGAGGCGCCGGGCGCGGTCGCTTGCGACAACTGCGGAGACCCCAAGCTGCCGCACCGGGTTTGCCCCAACTGCGGGCACTACCGGGGTCGCGCGGTGCTCGAAGTCGAGGAGTTCTAGTGTGCCGGCGCGGAAGTCCCGTGTGGCCGAATGCCTATGGGACTTCTGCAACGGTACACTAGGAAACGATCCTCACGCCGGCCGGGTCCACCGGTGGCGCGGATGTCGTCCTGCCGCCATCGGCCGTCGCGCGGCTGGTTTCACCAAGCGTCCACCGGGTAAGTCGATGCGCATCGCGCTAGACGCGCAGGGATCGGACCTCCACCCACGGACCGAAATTGCCGGGGCGCTCGAGGCGTTGCGCGAGCTTCCCGGGGATTTTCGCGTAACCCTCGTCGGTGATCGGGACGAGCTCGCTCAAGAGCTCGCCTCGCAGGGCGCCGACGGCCTGCGCGAACGCATCGACCTCGTGCACGCGCCCACGCGCGTGGAATCCTCCGACTCGCCGGCGGCGGCCATCCGGCGCAAGCCGGATTCGTCCATCGCGGTAGGGCTTCGCCTGCAGCGGGACGGGGACGTCGATGCCTTCATCAGCGCAGGTCCGACGGGCGCGGTCATGGCCAACTCGCTGTTTGTGCTGCGCGCCGTGGAGGGCGTGGATCGGCCCACGGTCGCGACCGTACTTCCCACAGCTGGGCTGCCGCTGGTCATGCTGGATGCGGGGGCCAACGTGGACTGCAAGCCGCGCCAACTGCTCCAGTTCGGACGACTGGGCGCGGTGTACGCGGAGGACGTGCTGGGCCGTCAGCGACCCAAGGTCGGGTTGCTGAACATCGGCGAGGAGCCGGAGAAGGGCGATGAGCGTTCGGTGGCCGCGCACGCGTTGCTGCGCGACAGTGAGCTGAACTTCGTGGGCAACGTCGAGGGCCGCGACGTCATTACCGGTTCCTGCGACGTGCTGGTCACCGACGGGTTCGCGGGTAACGTTCTACTCAAGTTCTACGAGGCGGTCGCGACTTTTATGAGTGACCTGATTCGTGAGCGTTTCCCGGACGCAGATCCCGGGGTCGTGCACGAGGTGACCCGAATCCTGGACTACACCGAGTCGGGCGGGGCACCGCTGTTGGGCGTAAACGGCGTGTCCATCATCTGTCATGGAGGCTCTCCTCCGCGCGCCATCCGGAACGCGATACGCATGGCGATCCAGTCGGTTCGATCGGACGTCGTGGGTCACATCCGGAGGGAGATCGCAGAGCGAGCGGAGAGCACCGTCAGGGAGGTATCATGAAGCAGCCGAAGCCTACCGCGGAGATCGCGGCGACCGGTCGCTATCTGCCCGAACGGATCCTGACCAACGAGGACCTCGAGCGGCTCGTCGAAACCTCGGACGAATGGATCCGCGAGCGGACCGGCATCAGCGAAAGACGCATCGCCGACGACGACATGGGCGCCGCCGAGATGGGCGCCCGCGCGGCACGCGACGTCATGGCCAAGGCGGGCATCGAGCCCGGCGAGGTCGACCTGATTCTGGTCACCACGGCCACCCCGGACAGACTGCTCCCGTCGACCGCCTGCGACATGCAAGCGCTGCTGGGAGCCGAGAACGCCGCGGCCATGGACATCTCCGCCGCGTGCACGGGGTTCCTGTACGGGCTCACGGTTGCCGAGACACACGTGGCCGCCGGGCGCGCGGACTGGGCCCTCGTGGTCTCCACGGAGAAGATGTCGGCCATAGTCGACTGGACGGATCGATCCACGTGCGTCCTCTTCGGCGACGGCGCCGGCGCGGCGCTGGTGCGCAGGTCGGAGAACGGGCGCGGCATCCTGTCGTCTTTCAACCGCTCCGACGGCAGACTGGCCGACCTCCTGTACCGGCCCGCGGGCGGCACGGTGAAGCCGTTCGACGCGGCCGTCCTGCAGTCCGGCGACCACCTCATGCGCATGGCGGGGCGCGAGGTCTTCAAGGCCGCCGTTCGGTCCATGGCCCAGGCCGCCAATCAGGCGCTCACGAGCGCGGGGCTGACCGGCAAGGACATCAAGCTGATGGTCCCGCACCAGGCCAACATTCGCATTATCGAGGCTACGGCGCGCTACTCCGGCATCCCCATGGAGAAGGTGTACGTCAACGTCGACCGATACGGGAACATGAGCTCGGCTACGGTTCCCGTGGCGCTCGACGAAGCGGCGGAGCAGGGGCTGATCACCGAGGGCGACTACGTCCTCCTGGTCGCGTTCGGCGCCGGCTTCACTTGGGGAGCCACGGTCGTTCGATGGTAGCGTTGCTGTTCCCCGGCCAGGGCTCGCAGTCCGTGGGCATGGGACGCGACCTGGCCGACGCCTTTCCGGAGGCGCGCGCCGTCTTCGAGGAGGCTGACGACGCGCTGGGGGCTGGATTGTCGCGGATCATGTGGCAGGGCCCCGAGGACGAGTTGACGGCAACCCTGAACGCCCAGCCCGCCATACTGGTTCATTCCATCGCGGTGCTGCGGATCGCCGGTGACCTGGCGGGGTCGGCGGCCTTCGCCGCGGGCCATTCGCTGGGCGAGTTCAGCGCGCACGTGGCCGCCGGCACGGTGTCCTTCGCCGACGCGGTTCGACTGGTGCGCCGCCGGGGCGAGGCCATGCACGCCGCGGGGCAGGAGCGCCCGGGGACGATGGCCGCGGTGATCGGGCTGGAGGACGACGCGGTGCGGGCGGTCTGCGCGGAAGTAAGCGCGCGCGCCGGCGTCGTGGTGGCGGCGAACTTCAACGCCCCGGGGCAGGTGGTGATCAGCGGCGAGGTCGGGGCGGTGGAACAAGCCCGGGCGGCCGCGCAGGAGGCGGGCGCGCGTCGCGCGCTGCCGCTGAACGTGTCGGGCGCGTTCCACAGCCCCCTCATGGCCCCCGCCGCCGAGAGCCTGGAGCGGGCGCTGGCCGACGTGGAGTTCCGGACGCCGGCGTTCCCGGTGGTCTCCAACGTTACCGCCGAGCCGGTGAGGGACGCGCGGGCCGCCAAGGCCCTGCTGGTGGACCAGCTTACCAACCCCGTGCGCTGGGTCGACGGCATGCGGACGCTGCGCGGGTTGGGCGTGGGGCGCTTCGTGGAGGTCGGGCCGGGCAACGTGCTCACGGGCCTCCTGCGCAGGATAGACAGGGCGGCCGAGGGCGTCGCGATCGGCACCGCGGAAGACGTCGGCCGGGCGCTGGCCGCCGCCGCGTCGGCGTGATTCGGAGGGGGCGATGGAGTTAGCCGGGCGGGTCGCGATCGTGACGGGGGGCAGCCGTGGCATCGGCGCGGGCATCGCCGCCGAGTTGGCGCGCGCAGGCGCCGCGGTCGCGGTGGTCGGCCGGGACGTCGCGCGCGCGCAGGACGCGGCGGACGCCCTGCCCGGCAGCGGGCACGGCGCGTTCGCGTGCGACGTCAGCAGCGCCGAGTCTGTGGCCGCCCTGATGGGCGCGGTCGAGGCAGACCTAGGCCCCGTGCACACGCTGGTGAACAACGCCGGCGTGACCGCGGACAACCTCCTGCTGCGACTCAAGGACGCGGACTGGGATCGGGTCATGGACACGAACCTGCGTGGCGCGTTCAACACGGTTCGGGCCGCGGCCAAGGGGATGATGCGCAGGAGGGAAGGGCGCATCGTGAACATCACGAGCGTGGTGGGGTTGACTGGCAACAAGGGGCAGGCCAACTATGCCGCCTCGAAGGCCGGTTTGATAGGTCTGACCAAGTCGGTCGCCAGGGAATTGGCCTCCCGAAATATCCTCTGCAACGCCGTCGCTCCCGGATACATAGAGACGGAGATGACGGCCGCGTTGGGGGAGGACGTGCGCGCCGAGCTGGCCTCGCGGATCGCGTTGGGCAGACTCGGCACGGCGGCGGATGTGGCGCCGGTCGTCCGCTTTCTCGCGGGCCCCGGCGCCGCTTACATCACGGGGCAGGTGCTCGTGGTGGACGGCGGCATGGTGATGTAGGACGGAACACGGATCACGGAGAGAAACACATGGCGGACGGCACGGACGCGCGGATCAAGGAAATCATCGTCAACGAGTTGGGCATCGAGCCCGAGAAGGTCACCGAGGAAGCCTCCTTCGTCGAGGACCTGGGGGCGGACTCGCTCGATATCGTCGAGCTGGTGATGGCGTTCGAGGAAGAGTTCGGGGTGGACATCCCCGATGAGGAGGCGGAAAAGCTCCAAACGGTGGGCGACGCCATCGCCTATCTGAACGAGCACCAGGACTCCTAGTGTGCCGGCGCGGGACTTCCGCAACGGTACACTAGGTCCTGGCGCGAGAACGTTCAGCAAGGATGGCGATGGTGGGCGACAAGCATCGCGTGGTGATCACCGGCATGGGTCTGGTGACGCCGATCGGCAATACCGTGGACGACACGTGGACGGCGTTGCTGGAGGGGCGCAGCGGCGGGGCGCCGATCACCCAGTTCGACGCGCACGATGAGTTCGCGGTGCGCTTCGCGTGCGAGGTGAAGGGATTCGATCCGGAATCATATCTGGATCGCAAGGCGGCGCGCCGAACGGACCGCTTCGCCCAGTTCGCGATCGCGGCGTCCGATCAGGCCCTGGAGCAGTCGGGCCTGGCCTCGTTCGAGTCGCTGAACAGGGACCGGGTAGGGGTGATCATCGGCAGCGGCATCGGCGGCATCGGCACCTTCGAGAGCCAGGCGCGCACGATGTACGACCGCGGGCCGAAGCGGATCAGCCCGTTCTTCATCCCGATGTTCATCCTGGACATCGCCTCCGGCCTGGTGTCCATGCGGCACGGGCTGCGCGGCCCCAACTACGCCACGGTTTCCGCCTGCGCGTCCAGCGCGCACGCCATCGGCGACGCGTATCGCTCCTTGCAGCGCGGAGAGACGGACGCGATGATCGCCGGGGGTGCCGAGGCGACGGTCACGCCCATGACCATGGCGGGCTTCGCCTCGATGCACGCGCTGTCCACGCGCAACGACTCGCCCGAGACGGCCAGCCGCCCCTTTGACGCCACACGCGACGGCTTCGTCCTGGGAGAGGGAGCCGGAGCGCTCATCCTGGAGACGCTGGAGCACGCGCGTGCGCGTGGCGCGACCATCCTCGGCGAGATCGGCGGTTTCGGGCAGACCGCGGACGCGCACCACATCACGGCGCCGGCGCCCGGTGGGGCGGGCGCGCAACTCGCCATGACCGCGGCGCTGAGCGACGCGGGGGTGGGGCCGGCCGACGTGGGCTACATCAACGCACATGGCACGTCCACCCCGGCCAACGACATGAACGAGACGTTGGCCATCAAGGCCGTGTTCGGGGACCACGCCGACTCCATCGTCGTCGGCTCCACCAAGTCCATGACCGGACACACGCTGGGCGCCGCCGGCGCGATGGAGGCCATCATCTGCGCGCTGGTTTGCGACACCGGAAAGATTCCCTCCACGATCAACTTCGTCGAGGCGGACCCGGACTGCGACCTGGACTACGCCCACGACGGCGTGCGTGAGCGCGGCGTACACGTGGCGGTCACCAACTCCTTCGGGTTCGGGGGCCACAACGCGTGCGTGGTGGTCAAGGGCTGGAACGAGGAGTAGGCGCGGCGGCCCGCGCTAGTGTGCCGGCGCGGAAGTTCCGTGTGCCGAATGCCTACGGGACTTCTGCAACGGTACACTAGACTCTGCGCCGCCTAGCCGGCGCACACCCCTGGGCGAGGTACGATGAACCTGGACGCCCTGCTCCCGCGGCTAACCGAGCTCCCACCCTGGCTCACCTACGTCGTACTCGGCGTTGGGGCCGCCGTCGAGAACGTCTTTCCGCCCATTCCGGCGGACACCGTGGTACTGTTCGGCGCCTTCCTGGCAGGATTGGGTCAGGCGGATCCGTGGCTGGTGCTGGCGTCGACCTGGGCGGCCAACGTGATAGGCGCGGTGGCTGTGTATTTCGTTGCGCGCCGATACGGCGAAGCGGCGTTCGCTTCCGGCCCCGGGCGCTGGCTCCTCCACCCGGGCCAGCTCGAACGCATCGCCCGTTTCTACGCCCGCTGGGGCGCGTCCGCGCTGTTTCTCAGTCGTTTCTTCCCCGGCGTGCGGGCGCTGGTGCCGGTGTTCGCGGGGGTGAGTCGCATGCGGCCGGTGGCCGTGGCCGTGCCGCTGGCGACGGCGTCTTTCATCTGGTACGGAGCGCTGGTCTGGGTGGGCGCGGTGTCGGGCCGCAACTGGGAGGAGCTGAAGGCCTTCATGGAGCGCGCCGGGGGCCCGTTGGGATGGGCCGGGGCCGTCATCCTTGTGCTGCTGGTGGTCTGGTGGGTGCGGACTCGGCGGGCGCGGTGACGGGCGACAGGGAGGCGTTCAAGATTATCGACTTCGTCGACTTTCTGCGCCTCGAGCGCGGACTCTCGGAGCAGACCGTGCTGGCCTACCGGCGGGAGATCCGGCGAGTGGCGGACTTTCTCCTGACCCGGGGCGTCTCCGGCCCCGGAGCAGCGCAGCCTCAGGATCTGCGAGAGTTCGCCTATCACCTCAAGGACCGTGGGCTGGCCGCCAGCACCATTCGCCGCGCCCTTTCCAGCGTGCGCACGTACTACGCCTTCCTGGCCGCCGAAGACCTGGTAGCGACCGACCCGACCGAGGTGCTGGAGTCGCCCCGACTCGGCCGGCGGCTGCCCGAGGTGCTGTCCCGCCAGGAGGTCGCCACTCTGCTGGAGGCGGGCGACATCGCCGAGCGGCTGTACTGGCGCGACACCGCGCTGCTCGAATTCGCCTATGCTTCCGGAGCTCGGGTGAGCGAGATCGTCGCGCTACGCGTGCGCGACCTGGATCTGGAGGCGGGTTTCGCGCGGGTCTTCGGCAAGGGCGCCAAGGAACGACTCGTGCCCGTGGGGCGGTCGGCGGCGCGTGCGGTGCGCGTGTACCTGCGCGAGGGGAGGCCCGTGCTCGAGAGCGGGGTGGGGCGAGGGGTGCTGTTCCTGAACGCGCGCGGCAAGCCGCTCAGCCGCATGGGCGTTTGGAAGATCCTGCGCCGGCGAACCGAGCGCGCGGGCATACGGAAGCGCGTCAGCCCGCACACGCTTCGGCACTCCTTCGCGACGCATCTGCTGGAGGGTGGGGCCGATCTCGCGTCGGTCCAGGAGCTGCTCGGCCACGCCGACATCGCGACGACCCAGATCTACACCCATGTGGATCGCGAGCAGCTGCGCGACGTGCACCGGCGCTACCACCCCCGGGCTTAGCGCCGCATCGCGCCCGGTTGTAGCCGACTGGCGTGGGCTTTAGCTTGCGCCGGTCGATGCCCCGGGGGCACGGCGACCCGACATTCCGACCGCGCGCGCCCGGGAGGCCGCCGAACCGCGGAGACCGGCGTGCTTCTGCTGATAGACAACTACGATTCCTTCACCTGGAACCTGTATCAGTATCTGGGAGAACTCGGCGCCGAGGCCCTGGTGCGCCGCAACGACGAGGTGTCGGTCGACGACATCGAGGCCCTGGCGCCGGAGCGCATAGTGATATCGCCGGGGCCGTGCACACCCGCGCAGGCGGGAGTCAGCGTGGCCTGCGTGGAACGCTTCGGGTCGAGCATCCCTCTGCTGGGCGTGTGCCTGGGACACCAGGCGATCGCGCAGGCTTACGGGGGCCGCGTGGTGCGAGCCGATCGGCCGATGCACGGCAAGGTGTCGCCGGTGGCCCACACCGGCGTGGACGTGTTCGAGGGCCTGCCGTCGCCCATGGAGGCCACCCGCTACCACTCGCTCATCGTCGAGCGTGACACGCTGCCCGAGGCGCTCGAGGTGATCGCGTGGACCGGAGAGGACGACTGGGAGCACGAGATCCAGGGCGTGCGCCACTCCGCCCACCCGGTGTGGGGCGTCCAGTTCCACCCCGAGTCCATCGCGAGCACCCACGGCAAGGCGCTGCTGGGCAACTTCCTTCGCCTGGGGGCGACGTGAGGCGGGCGCCGGCGGGACGCGCTGTCGCGCTGGCGCTCGTGGGGCTCGCGTTCGCCTCGGCGGGCCACGCGCAGCAGGTGCGCTTTCGGGGCGTGGGTGACCCGGACCTGGACGCGCGCGTGCTCCGCTTCGTGGCCGAGGGCGGCTACACGCTGATCACGGCCGACACGACGGTGGCGCTGGGCGATACGCTGCCGGGCCCGGTGCTCGTCCTGCGGGCCCGGCTCTCCATCGCGGGGACGGTCGCCGGCGACATCATGGCGGTGGACGCCAACGTCTTCGTGCGTCCGACCGGCCTGGTGAGCGGCGAGGTCTGGAACCTCGGCGGCGGGTTCTATCCGTCCGAGCTGGCCCGGTTCGAGGGCGACATCGAGGACCACCCACTCGCGCCCTACCGGGTGGACCGGCAAGGGTCGCTGTTCGTCATCGTGGGCCTCGCGCACGAGGCGGAGTTCGTTCCGGACGGCCTGTACGGGCTGGGCGGGCCCACGTACGATCGCGTGGACGGGCTCAGCGTGCCGCTCGGCGCGCGCTGGCTGCTGCCCCCGCTGGGCCGCGTGCGGCCGACGCTGCGCGGACGAGTCGTGTACCGGTCCGAGCGCGGCGCGTGGGACGGCGGCGGCTTCCTGGAGCTGACGCGCGGCCGGACTTCGCTCCGGCTGGGCGGGGAACGGGCGACCCACACGAGCGACGCGTGGGTAAGGGCCGACCTGTTCAACTCGGCGAGCTACCTGATCGCCGGCCGCGACATGCGGGACTACTATCAGGCCGACCGCTTCTACGCGCGGCTGGAGCTGCGGCGTTCCCCGGGGCCCTGGACGCTGCGCCCGTTCGTGGAGGCCCGGCGCGAGGACGCGGGCGCGCTGCGGGCGGACGACCCGTGGACGCTGTTCGACCTCGACTCCGTGCGCCCCAACAGGCCCATCGTCGAGGCGGTGGTCAACAGCGTTACGCTGGGCGCGGTCGCCGACTGGCGGGATGGGAGCAGCGCCCTCGATGTGGACGTCCAGGTGGAGTTGGGCTCCCCGGGCGAGCAGGGTACGTTCGCCTGCCCGGTCGGGGATTGCCCGCTGGCGCCCGGCGACCTGCCCGAAGCGCTGGCGCTGTTCGCAGGGGAGAATACCTTCGCCCGCATCACCGTCGACGGCGCGTGGGAATCGCCCGCGCTGGACGACCACCGACTCCGGCTTGGCTGGCACCTACAGGGCCCGATCGGTTCCGACGGGCTGCCCTTCCGGCGTTGGAGCCACGTGGGGGGGCCGGGCACGCTCCCGACCCTGGGCGACGCCCAGCGGCAGGGGGATCGCGTGGTGTTCGTGCGTAGCGGTTACGGCATCCCGCTGCCGTTCGCCGTGCCCCCGCTCGGGGCCCTCGAGCTCGAGCTGGTCCACATGTTCGGCGGCGCCTGGAGCGCGGCGGGCGACGACCGCCTGGATCAGAACGTCGGCGTCCGCCTGCACTTCGCGCTGGGCTGGGTTCGCGTGGTGACCGACCCCGACGACTTCGGGGAGGACGTCGTGGTCGACGTGGGGGTGCGGGCCTCGTTCTGAGGGCGCGCGGCGCGGCCCGTTGCGCGCGCGGAGGTTTTCTTGTCACGCCGTGCGCCCACCCATACCTTTCAGGCGTGAATTTTGCATGGCGGCGCGCCCTCGCCGGCCCCCCGTACCCGCCCGGAAGCGTGGATTCTGTTGGGGGATGGCCTGCTTGAAGGTGCTCGTCGTGATTCCGGCGCGGCTGGACTCTGAGCGCTTGCCGCGCAAGCCGCTGATCGACCTGGGTGGTCGTTCGTTGATCGTCCGGGTTTGGGAACGTGTCTCCGCCCTCGCCGGTGTCGACCGGGTCCTGATAGCGGCGGACAGCGAGGAAGTTGCGGCGGAGTGCCGGCGAGTGGGCGCGGACGTGGAGTTGACCGACCCCGCGCTAACTTCCGGCACCCACCGAGTCGCGGCGGCCGTCCGACAACGAGCAGCGTCGGTCGAGTGCGTCGTCAACGTCCAGGGGGATGAACCGTTCGTGGGTGAGGATGCCGTCTCGGAGGCGGTCCGCGCCGTGCGATCGGGTTGGGATGTGGGGACGGTCGGGACGCCGGTCCGGACCGTGGACGCTTGGCGCGATCCAGCGGTCGTGAAGGTCGTCCGGGACGACAACGGCCGCGCGCTGTACTTCTCGCGCGCCCCGATTCCCCATCCCAGAGACAGGGCTCCAACGCCCGACGAACTGAGCGGCGAGGGGTACCTCCGCCACGTCGGGGTGTACGCCTATCAACCGGAGGCGCTGCAGCGCTGGGTGGAGCTTCCACCCGCGCCCCTGGAGGCGATCGAGCGGCTGGAGCAGTTGCGGCCGCTGGCGGCGGGCATGGCCATCGGGGTCGGTCTGGTCGTTGATGCGGCGCGCGGCATAGACACCGAAGCAGACGTGCGTTGGGCGCGCGGGAGATTGCGCGGTGGAGAGCGGGTCGCGGGATAATGACGGAGGAGGCGCCGGGGCGCGGCGCCGAACGGGAGACTCAGACGCGGAGGCGTAGGGAATGACCGAGCAGGGGCGGCGGCCGACCAACTTCATTTTCGTCACCGGCGGCGTTGTTTCGTCGCTCGGCAAGGGCATCGCCGCGGCGTCGCTCGGCCGGCTTCTGGTCGCGCGTGGGTTGCGCGTCACCATCCAGAAATTCGACCCCTACATCAACGTCGATCCCGGCACGTTGTCTCCCTTCCAGCACGGCGAGGTGTTCGTCACGGACGACGGCGCCGAGACCGACCTTGACCTGGGGCACTACGAGCGCTTCATCGACGAGTCGCTCTCCCAGGCGAACAACATCACCACCGGCCGCATCTACCAGGACGTCATCACCAAGGAGCGGCGAGGGGATTACCTGGGGGCAACCGTCCAGGTCATTCCACACATCACCGACGAGATCAAGGGCGCCATCCGCCGCCTCGCGCCGAACCACGACGTGGTGATCACGGAGATCGGCGGCACGGTGGGTGACATCGAGTCGCTGCCGTTCCTGGAGGCGATTCGGCAGTTCCGGCAGGACGTGGGGCGCGAGCACACGCTGTTCATACACCTCACGCTGATTCCCTACATCGCCGCGGCCGGGGAGCTCAAGACCAAGCCGACGCAGCACTCGGTCCGCGAGTTGATGGAGATCGGCATCCAGCCGGACGTCTTGGTGTGCCGGACCGATCGGCCGCTCACGCCAGAAATCAAGCGCAAGATTGCGCTCTTCACCAACGTCGATACGGCCGCCGTGATCGAGATGCGCGACGTGAAGACGATCTACAAGGTGCCGCTCGCTCTGGATCGGCAGAAGATCTCCGAGTTGGTCGTGACCAAGCTGGGCCTGGAGGGACTGCGCGAGCCCGACATGGAGCCGTGGAAGAGCATGGTGGCGCGCATCGAGCGACCGGCGCACGGGTCCGTCCGCATCGCCGTGGTGGGGAAATACACCGCGCTGCCCGACTCCTACAAGTCGGTTGGCGAGGCGCTCATCCACGGGGGCATCCACAACGACGTCGGTGTGGAGATCGACTGGCTGTCCAGCGAAGACTTCGAGGATCGAAGCATCACGGGTGGAGGACGCATAGCCGCTTACGATGGGCTGCTGATCCCGGGCGGGTTCGGGGTGCGCGGCGTGGAAGGCATGCTCGAGGCGATTCGGCACGCGCGCGAGCACGGCATGCCGTTCTTCGGCATCTGCCTGGGGCTGCAGTGCGCCATCATCGAGTACGCACGCAACGTATGCGGCCTGGAGGCCTCGCACTCGGTCGAGTTCATTCGGGACGCCGGCGATCCGGTGATCTGCATGATGGACTCCCAGCGGCAGGTCACCGACATGGGCGGCACGATGCGGCTCGGCGCCTACCCGTGCCGCTTGAAGCCCGGCTCCCGCGTGGAGGAGATCTACGGCACGTCGGAGATCAGCGAGCGCCACCGGCACCGCTACGAGGTCAACAACAAGTACCGCGATGTCCTCGAGCGGCACGGCTTCGAGTTCAGCGGGCTGTCGCCGGACGGAAACCTGGTCGAAATGGGCGAGCTGCCGGACCACCCGTGGTACATCGGCTGCCAGTTCCATCCGGAGCTCAAGTCGCGCCCCACGCGCGCGCACCCGCTTTTCGCGGCGTTCGTGGAGGCGGCGATGAGTTACCACGACGGGACCGTCGCCGGCGCGGCGGTACCCGGCGAGGTCGCCGAGACGGAGGGCCAGGCCGACGCCGCGACGAACGGTATTGCGCCCTCCGTGCCCACGCCCGCCAGACCGTGATCGCGTCCGTGCGGGGTCTGTTCGCGGCCGACGCCCCGTTCTTCCTGATCGCGGGCCCGTGCCTGCTGGAGGACGACGGCCTCAACCTGCGCATAGCCGACGCGCTCGCGGAGGCGTCGGTGGCCCTGGATGTGCCGGTCATCTTCAAGGCCTCATTCGACAAGGCCAATAGGAGCTTGTCCGACGCCGAGCGCGGGCCCGGGTTGGAGGTGGGCCTCGAGCGCCTCGCGACCGTCGCGCGGCGGAGCGAGCTGCCGGTCCTGACGGATATCCACGAGCCCGCCCAGGCGGCCCCGGCGGCCGCCGTGTGCGCGGCGCTGCAAATCCCGGCGTTCCTGTCCCGGCAGACAGACCTGATCGAGGCCGCGGGCGCCACGGGGCGGCCCGTCAACATCAAGAAGGGGCAGTGGATGGCGCCGGCGGACGTGACCGGCGCGGTGGCCAAGGCCCGGACCGCCGGTGCCGCAGGCGTGGCGGTCACGGAGCGGGGCACGTTCTTCGGGTACGGCGACCTGGTGGTGGACATGCGTTCGTTCGCGCGGCTGCGGGAGGCGACCGGCGCACCCGTGATCTTCGACGGCACGCATTCCGTGCAGCGGCCGGGCCGCGCCGCGGGGGCGAGCGGCGGAGATCCGGAGCACACCCCGGCGCTCGTCAGGGCCGCTGCGGCGGCGGGCATCGACGGGCTGTTCCTGGAGGTGCACCCGGACCCCGCCGGCGCCCCGTCGGACCGCGCGACGATGCTCCCGCTGGACCGGCTGGAGCCATTGCTGCGGGAAGTGCTGGCCGTCCGCGGGGCGCTCGAAGCGCTCGCTCGGCCCGTGACCGTGGAAGCCGCCGGTGTCTGAGCGGACCGCCGCACCCGACGTCTCCCCGCCGTCGGACGGCGTTCCGGCCGAGCGCGCGGCGCGGGTGCGCCTGGTGCTCCTGGACGTGGACGGCGTGCTCACCGACAACGGCATCTACCTGGGTGATACGTGGGGCGGGGCGGCGGAGCGGCCGGACGGCGCCGCCTCGAAGCCCCTGGAGCTCAAGCGCTTCGACATCCAGGACGGCCTGGGCGTGAAGTTGCTGGTGGCCGCGGGGCTGGGCGTGGAGCTGCTGAGTGGGCGCGAGTCGCCCGCGACGGACATGCGCGCGCGCGAACTCGGCGTACGCGCCAACCAGGTCTCGGGGGGATTCAAGCTGGAGGTCGCCGAGCGGATCCTGGCCGAGCACGGCGTCGACTGGGAGGACGCAGCGGTGGTGGGCGACGACCTCGCCGATCTGCCTCTATTGCGCCGCGCCGGCCTGGCGGTGGCAGTCGCCAACGCCGTTGCCGAAGTGCGCGACGTAGCGCACTGGACCACCCGCCTGGGCGGCGGGCGCGGCGCGGTCAGGGAGTTTGCCGAGGCGCTGCTGGACGCGCGCGGCCAGCGCGAGCGGGTGATCGAAGCCTACGAGCGCTCGCGGACTCCCGGTGACGCCGGGGAGATGTCCCGTGCCGGGTGACGCGACCGTAGCGGCCACGGGCAAGGCGCGCATCGCGGAGGGGGTGCGGGGCTCGGCCGCGGTGGACTCGGGTCGCGCGGTGATCGAGGCGGAAGCGCGGGCGCTGGAGGCGCTGGGTGGCCGGATCGGCGCCTCCTTCGAGGACGCGGTGCGGCGCATCGCCGCTGCGCGCGGCCGCGTCATCGTCTCCGGCATCGGCAAGAGCGGCGCGATCGGCCGCAAGATCGCCTCGACGCTCACCTCCACCGGCACGCCCGCGTTCTTCCTCCACCCGGTGGAGAGCCTGCACGGCGACCTCGGCATCGTGGGCCCCGACGACGTGGCGTTGATCCTGTCCAAGAGCGGCGAATCCGTCGAGCTCATGGAGTTCATCGCGCACCTGGTCCGCTTCGGCGTGCCGGTGGTGGCGCTGACCGGGGGGGCGCGTTCCTCGCTGGCGCGCGCGTCGGCGATCGTTCTCGACTGCGCGGTGGAGGAGGAGGCGTGCCCGATGGACCTCGCGCCGACCACCTCCACCACGGTCACGCTGGCGCTGGGCGACGCGCTCGCCGTCGCGCTGCTGAGCGAAAAGGGCTTCGGCCGCGACGACTTCGCCCGCATCCACCCCGGCGGCGCGCTGGGGCGCAAGCTGCGCACGCGCGTGCGCGACGTGATGGAGACGGAGGAGCTGCCCACGATGCCGGCGGGCGGCAGCATGGCCGACTGCGTGGTGCTCCTCGCGAGGCGGCGCGGCACCGTGGCGGTGCTGGACGCCGATGGCCTGCTGGCGGGGGTCGTCACCGCGGGCGACCTGACGCGGCTCATGGATCGGTCCGCGGACCCCCTGGCCACGCCCGTGGCGGAGGTCATGACGCGCACCCCAAGGGTGTGCCGGGCCGACGACCTGGGCGCGGCCGCGGTGCACGAGATGGAGACCCGCGGGATCATGGCGATGCCGGTCGTCGACGACGCCAGGAGGCTCGTCGGCCTGGTCCACCTGCATGACCTCCTACGCGCCGGGGCCGCGTGACCGGGGCGGTGCGCGCCGCGGTGGTGCTGTTGGCCGCGTGCGCGGCGTGCGACGGCTTGGGCCCGGAGCCCACCGGCGGGGACATCCCGGGCATGGTGGCGAGTCAGGTCATGTACGCCCTCCACCACGAGGTCACCGTCGACGGCGTGCGCGAAGCGGTCATCGACTCCGACAGCGCACATTTCTTCGACGATTCCACGGCGGTGCACCTGTTCGGAGTGGACCTGAAGGTGTACTCGCCCGACGGTCGGGAGCGCGCGCACGTGACGTCCCAGACGGGGACCCTGGACACGCGTACGCAGGCCATGATCGCGCGCGGTGGAGCCTTGGTCGTCACGCAGGGGGGATCGCGCACGATTCGCACCGAGGAGTTGCACTACGACCCGGGCGCGGACAGGGTCTGGTCGGACGTCGACTTCGTGATGGTGGAGCCCGGCCGGACCACTCGGGGCAGCGGCTTCAGCGCGGACGCGGAGTTCCAGAACGTGCGCGTCAACGACTCCTCCGCGGAGGGAATCCAGATCGACTTCTGATGCGTACGCGCGCCCCCGCCTTCGGCGCGACGACCCTTCGTCGCTTGATCGCCGCGATCGCCATCGCCGGCCTGGCCACGGGCGGGCCCTCCGACGCCGCCGCGCAGGGCCGTACGCGACGCTGTACGCTGGTGCGCGGCGGCACGCTGAACCAGTTCACCAGCGCGGGGCTGGGCGTCATCCAGCAGTTCGGGGGGCCGGTGGTGTTCCGCTGCGGGGGCGGCGTGCTCATCCGGTCCCGGCGGGCCACGGTCCTGGAAACCCGCCGGGAGGTCCGGCTGGAGGGCAACGTGCTGTACCGCGACTCCGTTCAGGAGTTGCGCACCGACTGGCTCCAGCGGCGTACGGCGGACGGCTTCATGCTCGCGCGCGGATCGGTGGTGCTCACGGACCTGGCCTCGGGGTCGGAGATCCGCGGCACGCAGATGCGGCGGCGAGACGTGGTGGGGACGCCGATCGAGACCCACATCCTGGGCCGTCCGCACGCGACCCTGTACGGCGAGACGTCCGACGGCGGCCCCGATGGAGCGCTCGGCACACCGGCGCAGCGCGGCGAGCCGATCGAGGTGGACTCGGATTCGATAGTCCTGGTGGGCTCGAACATCTTCCGCGCGCTCGGCAACGCGGAGTTCAGCCGCGGCGAAGACCTGAGCGGCTCCGGGCAGGCGCTGGAGTTCGACGACGCCACCGGGCAGCTGATCATCGACGGCGAAGCCCGGATCGACGGCGCCCGCTACGACCTGGCAGGCGACCGCATCGACGCGCTGACCATCGAGGGCTCCATCCGCGAAGTCTCGGCCTTCGGCCACGCCGTCCTCGAGGGCGACGAGTTGTACCTCGAAGCACCCGAGGTGACGCTGTTCTTCGAGGGCGATCTCCTGCAGAGCCTGGAGGCGCGCAGTCGCGTGCCGCGCGTCAGCGCCGCTCCCCCCCCGCAGGAGCAGGCGGCCGACTCGGTCTCGGGGGAGGCGGCGCCGGGGCCCGCGCCCGGACGCGATGGCGCGGCCGCGCGCCCGACTCCGCCGTCGGGCCGAGCCGACGACGCGGCGCCGGTACGACGCGGCGCCGAGCCCGGTCTCGTACCCGGAGACGGGGCGCGCGCGCGCCGAGAGCCGGCCGCGGTCGCGGGCCAGCCGTTGCTCGGGCAGGCCGCGGAGGCAGCGGGCGGGGAGGAGGCGGGGGCGGAGGATGTGGAGCAGGTGTTCGCGCGCGCGGAGGGGCTCGAGGTGCGGGCGGATTCGCTGCACGTGCTGACCCCGGACGAGCGCGTCCAGACGCTCACCGCGGTAGGCGTGGCCCACGGCGTCCGGCTGGCGGACTCGCTCGCCGCCTCGGCGCTGCCCGCTGAGTACGCCGACGAGTGGGTGCGAGGCGACACGGTGGTGGCCGAGTTCGCGCCGGATTCAACCGCCCCCGCGGACTCCGTGGAGCAGGTGCTGGAGCGCCTCACGGCGGTGGGCCACGGGGTACCGGCGAGCGCGCTGTCGCACGTGGCCGGAGCCGCCGCCGGCGACCTCACGATCAACTACCTGATCGCCAGGCGCATCGTCATGCTGGTGCGCGACGGCGAGGCGCGCGAGGTCCAGGCCGAGGGCAAGCTGAGGGGCCTATACCTTACCTCGGAGGTTGGCCCCGCGCCGGCTCCGGCGGATGAGGACGGCGCCGGCGCTGGGGCGACAGGGCCGGCCCAGGGATCGTCGGGCGCTGCGCGCTCCGGAGAAGGGCGGGCGCCGTGACCGGGCCCGCGCGACCCGTCCGGCTCGACGCGCTGCGAGAACGCCTGCGCGCCCAGGACGACTCCTCCCTGACGGTGGCGGTCGCCGAGCTTCTGCGCGTGGCCGACGACGAGGGCCTGGCCGACAGGGGGCGCTGGCTGGCCTCGGTGCGGGCCGCCACGCCGCGCTCGGGTGCCGGTGCCGAGGGCGCTGTGTGGCACGCGGGACCGGACCAGGAAGTGGGGGAATTCTCGAGGTATCTGCGGGAGCACGTGCTGCGCCGGTTGGCGGACTGGAGCTTGGCGCGCCCCGAACCCGACGACGAAGCGTGGGAGGGCGTGCGCTTCACCCCCGCGGCGTGGCAGGAGCTGAGACCGCGCAGGGCGGCAGTGCAGGCCGAGTTCGACGCGTTCACGCGCAGGCTGGCGTACGCGGCTCGGACGACCGCGCGCTCGGGGCCAGCGGGGCCCGAGGCGGAAGGGAAATCGACACTCCGGGCCGAGTCGCTCACCAAGATCTACCGCAAACGGAAGGTCGTCCACGACGTCTCGCTGGACGTTTCGCAGGGCGAGATCGTCGGCCTGCTGGGCCCCAACGGGGCGGGGAAGACGACCACTTTCTACATGATGGTCGGCCTCATTCGGCCCAACCGCGGCAAGGTCTTCCTGGACGACACGAAGCTGAACCGGATGGCCATGTATCGGCGCGCCAGGCTGGGCATCGGCTACCTGGCGCAGGAGCCCTCCGTCTTCCGGCGCCTCACCGTGGAGGAGAACATCCTCGCGATCCTGGAGACCCAGCGCATGGACGGCGAGGGCCGTTGGCGTCGCACCCGCCGAGGCGATCGACAGCGCTCGGCGCGGCTGGAGTCGCTGCTGGATGAGCTGGCCCTGAAACACCTCCGCAAGGCAAAGGCCTATTCGCTGTCCGGCGGAGAGCGACGCAGGCTCGAGATCACGCGGGCGCTCGTGAGCCGGCCGAAGTTCATGCTCCTGGATGAGCCCTTCGCCGGCGTGGATCCCATAGCCGTGCACGACATCCAGCAGATCGTCGCCGATCTGCGCCACCGCAACATCGGCGTGGTCATTACCGATCACAACGTGGAGCAGACGCTCGACATCGTGGACCGCGCCTACATCATGTACGATGGACGGGTACGCGAGAGCGGCACGGTGGCCGAACTCGTGTGGAACGACGAAGTCGCCGAAATCTATTTCGGTCCGACGCTGACCGCGCGCATGCGGGAGCGCTACCGGGAGCCGCGCAGACGCGCCTCCGTGCCGGTGGGCGATGCGCACGACGCCGGCGTCGGTCCGAGCTACGGAGCAGGGGCTCCTGAAACGGGACGGGCATGAAGACGGGACTCTACCAGAGCGCCACTCTTCGGCAGGAGATGAAGATCAACCCTCGCCTCTACCAGGCGATGGATCTTCTGTACATGCCGCTCCTGGACCTGCAGCAGCACATCAAGCAGGAGATGCTGAACAACCCCTTCCTGGAGCTGGAGGAGCCGCTCACGTCCGACGACGAGCTCATCGAGGAGCAGAACGAGAAGGAGAAGGACAAGGAAGAGAAGAGCGAGGACGAGATCGACTGGGAGGAGATCCTCCTGGACGGATTCGACGCCGGCGGCCGCAAGGCCGAGTACGAGGCCAAGGAGTACTACGAGCCCGTGCGCGTCGATACCCGCGACCTAGCCGATCACCTGCGCGATCAACTCATGCTGCTGCCGCTCGACGGTCGGGAGCAGCTCCTGGGCGAGGAGATCATCGGCAACATCGATGAATCGGGCTACCTGAGCTGTTCGCTCGAGGAGGTGGTGGAGCCGCTGAACCGCTGGATCGAGGAGAGCGGGGAGGGCCTGGCGGAGGACCTGGGCGAGGAAATCCCGCCCTTCACGCTCGAGGAAGCGGAGACGATGCTCGCCACCATTCAGGCGTTCGATCCTCCCGGGATCGGCGCGCGCGATCTGCGCGAGTGCATCCTGCTACAGCTCCGAGACGAGGGCAGGGAAGACACCCTCGCATACAACATCGTGCGCGAGCACTACGACCAACTCATCAACCACCGCTGGTCGGAGATCTCCAAGGAGTTGTCCATCACGGCCAAGGAGGTGCAGGACGCCTCCGACGCCGTGGCGAAGCTGGACCCCAAGCCCGGCCTCCGGTACGCGGCACCCGGCGACAACTACATCACGCCCGATCTGGTGGTGGAGAAGATCGAGGGACGCTACCACGTGTTCCTGAACGACACCGGGCTGCCGCGCCTGCGCCTGTCCAGAGCCTACCGCGACATCGCCCGCGACAAGAAGCAGTTCCAGGGCGAGAACAAGGAGTTCATCTCCAACAAGCTCAACAGCGCCAACTGGATGATCCAGGCGATCGAGCAGCGGCGCCAGACGATGCTGAAGGTGATGAACTTCATAGTGGACAGGCAGCACGAGTTCTTCGAGAAGGGCGTGCAGTACCTGAAGCCGCTCACGCTGCGCGAGGTAGCCGAAGTCATCAGCATGCACGAATCGACCGTCTCGCGCGTGACCAACGAGAAGTTCGTGCAGACACCGCGCGGGGTGCTGCCGCTGAAGTTCTTCTTCTCCAGTGGTCTTTCCACCGATTCCGGTGACGACGTCAGCGCCCGCGGGATCAAGGCCAAGATCCGCTCGCTGGTCGACGATGAGGATACCAAGAAGCCCCTCACCGACCAGGCCATCGTGAACATCCTCAAGGAGGAGGGCGTTCAGATCGCGCGGCGCACCGTCGCGAAGTACAGAGACCAACTGGGAATACTCTCCGCCAGGATGCGTAAGCGCGTCTGACAATGGACGATAGCACCCTAGACATACTGGGCGACGTGAGCTCCGACGGCGCCGTGGAACGAGCGCGGCCCCAGGACGACTTCTGCGTCGTCGTGCCGGCCCTGGATGAGGCGGCCAACGTCCCGGACCTGATCCGCGAGTTGCGGGAGACCTTCCGCCGACACGGACTGCGCGGAGAGGTCGTGGTGGTGGACGACGGCTCGAGCGACGCCACCGCGGAGCTGGTCGAGGAGCACGCGGCGGAGTGGCCCGCGCTCCGTCTGGTGCGGCACCGCCGGAATTTCGGCAAGACGGAAGCGCTTCTGAGCGCCGCCGAAGCGACCGACGCGCGTTGGCTCGTGCTCTTCGACGCCGACCTCCAGCACAGCACGGAGGAGATCCCGCGCTTCCTGGCCAAGCTCGACGAGGGTTGGGACATCGTGACGGGCCGCAAAGTCGGGCACTACGAGAAAGGCTTCGTGTCGCGGATCTACAACCGGCTGAGTCGGGCCCTGTTCGACGTGCCGGTGTCGGACATGAACTCAATGAAGGCCTTTCGGCGCGATATCCTGGACGAGATCGCGCTGCGCCGCGACTGGCACCGGTTCTTCGTCGTCCTCGCCCACGCCCGCGGCTTCAGCGCGACCGAAATCGACATCGAGCTGCTGCCGCGCCGACACGGGGAGTCCAAGTACGGGGGCAAGGGTAGGATCCTGGTCGGGTTGCTGGACCTGGCGTCGGTGTCCGTGTTCCTGTTCTTCGCGCGCAAACCCATGATCTTCTTCGGGCTCGGCGGCCTCGCGCTGGCGAGCCTGGGCGTGGCGGTGGGCCTGGTGACCATCGCGCTGCGGCTACTGGAGATAGCGACGCCGTTCGGCTACCGACCCTTCCTCTACCTCGTCGTCCTGCTAGAGACGGTGGGCTTCCTCATGTTCGGCTTCGGCATCCTCGCCGAACTGATCGCCGAGCAGAACGCCGAGATCGACCGGCGCAGGCCCCGGCGCGATTAGTGGACTGTAACGGTCCACTAGGAGGACCGTGGCCTGTCGATCGCCAGGGACCCGGTGGCCCCGAGCAGCTCCGCGACCACGATCCACAGGCGACTGGCCAGCGCCACCACGGCCCCCAGCGCGAGCGCGCGCTCGTCGCCCAGGCCGGAACCCAGGATGCCCCCCAGCAGCGCCGTGAGGGTGGCTTCGCGGAAGCCCAGGCCCGCGGGCGCCACGATGACCACGTAGCCCACCAGGTAGGCCGCCGCGTTGGCGCCCACGAGCGCCACCCATGCGCTTTCGGGCGCCCCCACGACTCCCTCCAGGAAGAGCACGAAGGCCGCGCCGAAGACGATCCAGTAGATCACGCACAGGGCGAGGATGGCGACGCCCGTGGACCAGCTCGCTCGCCAGCGCAGGTCGGCGGGTCGCCTGGGGATCAGCCGGACCCCCGTCGAAACCACCGCCGGGTGGCTGAGCGCCACGGCGAGCGCCGCAGCCAGCGCGCCCGTCAGGGCGGCGGGCACGCCGGGTAGCGGGAGGGCGGCGGCGGCCACGACCGCCGCGCCCAGGAGGACGAATCCCATAAAGGCGATGAGCGAAATCAGCATGAGCGCCGGGGACAGGCCGCGCGCTCGCGCCAGGTCGGCGGCGGCGACGAACTGCCAGATCTTGCCCGGGACGTAGCGCGCCAGGTTGCTGTGAAACCAGATCCGCACCAGCGCGGGGGAGGGAACCGGGTCGGCGCCGAAGCCGCGCAGGACGCGGCCCCAGACGAGCGCGGCCGACACGATGACGGCGGTCACGAGCAGCGTCGACGCGAGCAACAGGAGCGGCCGCAGGCGCCAATCGTGCTCCGCCACGCGGGGCCAGCCCTGGACGAACGCCCACCCGACGAACCCCAGCGTGGCCGCCACGAGCAGCCAGGAGAGGGCGCGCGCGAGGGGCCCCCTGGGGGGCGTGAGCGAAGGCGCTCCGGGGACCCCGATGCCGGGCGCCCTCTCCCGGGTCACGCGGCGGCCGCGTCTGGCCCCGCCTCGGGTCGAGGCGAGCGAGGCCGGCGGGCAGCCCAGGCTGACCAGGCGCCCACCGCGACGAGCAGGAGCAGCGCGGCCAACGAAATCCACAGGCCGCGGTACAACGCGTCGGGCCGGAACGCGAGCTCCACGGAATGCTCACCGGGCTCGACCGCGACCCCCATCAGGGCGTGGTTGACCCGCAGCAGCTCCGCGTCGTCGCCGTCCACGCGGACCCTCCAGTCCGGGTAGTGCGTTTCGGCCAGCACCAGTATCGCCGGTGCCCGCGCGTCCACGCGCAGGAGGTAGCGGTCGCTCTGATGTTCGAGGATCTGCGCGACGCCCGCGCTCCCGCCTCCGTCGGCGAGCGACACGCCGGACTCGATCTCGAGGATAGCCGTGGCGCGCGGGTCCCAGTCCGGCGCGCTGATCGCCTCGAGGCTGCCGTCGGGACCGGTCACGCGCGCGCCCGGGACGAGGTAGGCGCGGGGCAGCGCGGCGGGGTTCTGGTAGACCACGCCGGAACCGTCCTGAAACACCACGGGCCAGGGCAGGCCCACGTTCGCGCTGGCCACGACGTAGCCCACGTTGGCGGCGTTGAGCAGGGGCGTGGCCGCGGTTCCCCCGGAGGTGGCGAAGCGCTGGAGTTCGCCCAGGACGTTGTGCTGGTCCGTGTAGGTCACCGGGCTCGCGCCGAGGTACTCGTTCCAGCGCTGGAGCTGGTTGCCGTGCTCGCCCGTGACCTGCTCCACGCCGAAGCGCATCAGGTAGTTGGTCTGGCCGCGGTAGGCGGGCAGCTGCGCCAGGCTCGGCAGGGTCCACACGCGCGCAGTGCCGGCGGCCTCCTGCGCCAGGAAGTCGGCGACGCCGTCGGCGCGGAAGTGGACGCCGGGGGGCTGCGCCATCTCGTAGAAGTTGCGGTCGACGATCCACAGGTCGGCCACGATCGTCACGCCCAGGAGGACGGTGACCAGCGTGGTGCTCGCGCGCGCGCCGATCCAGAGCCACAGGATCCCGGCGATCGCGGCGGCGAAGGCGGTGAAGCGCAGCCACCCCGCCCCGGCGTTGGCGGCCGCCCAGGACGAACCGGGTCCGATGGCGGCGCCCGCGAGCGCCAGAGCGACGGCGCCCAACGCGACCCAGGGCGCTCGCTCCACTCGCATCCCCGACCCTCCCGCCTCGCCCCGGGTCCCCCTTCGCGCCGACCGACCTCGCGCGTCGGGTCCCCGCAGCGCGGCCAACCTCTCCAGCGTCAGCGCGGCCATCGCGGCCAGGGAGAACGCGACCAGGAAGAAGGAAATGGAGGGCGCGCGGAAGCGCTTGGTGCCAGGCAGGAACTCGTAGTAGAGCCGGTAGATGGGCGTGTGTCGTCCCAGCGCGACGCTCAGCGCGAACAGCGCCAGGGCCAGGAAGAACCACCAGCGCTTGTCCCGGCGGCTGTAGAACATCCCCAGCGCCAGCAGCAGCAGCGCGAAAGCCCCCACGTACTCGGTGTGCAGCTTGAACGGGTTGGCCCCGGGGGCGTCGCCGCGGTAGTCGCCCAGTATGCCGGCCTGTTCCGGTACCGCCATGGACAGCACCTCGGCCGGCGCCATCGACCAGGACGTGGCGTACTCGAGGCCGCGGCCCTCACCGCCGCGCGGAGAGGCGTCCACGTAGCCCAGGAATGGGAGGAAATTCACCGCGGCCAGGGCGAACGCGAGCGCCACGGCTGCCAGTCCCAGGGCGACCCGCCGGGCGAGCGCCCGCGGCGCGCGCAGGTGGCCCATGTGCCAGAGCGCGAAGCCGCTCCACAGCGCCCCCGCGATGAGCAGGTAGTAGACGCTCTGGATCTGGTTGGACAGCATCGCCGCGCCGAGGGTGGCCGAGGCGCCCGCGAAAGCGCCGAGGCCCCCCGTTCTGATCCCCCTGTGCAGGAAGAAGAAGAACAGCGGCGCGAAGCTGGCGACGATCATGCGCCCGTCGTGGCCGGCGTAGGTGAAGGACAGCATCAGGCCGGTGAACTGGAATCCCAGCGCGGACACCAGCGAGACCCAGGGGCGGCAGCGCAGCTCGCGGAAGAGCAGGAAGGCGCCGGTCCCGGCCGCGGCCACCTGCACGAAGTACATGAACGCGAACAGCTTGTACGCCGGCAAGAAGAGGTCGCCCAGCAGCCGGGGCGGGTACCACGTCGCGCCCGCGTTGGCGAACCACGGCATGCCCCCGTAGACGTAGGGCAGCCACTTGGGAATGGAGCCGCGCGCGAACTCGTCAGACAGCCACTCCATGTAGTGATAGGACGCCGCGAAGTAGTCGCTGCCGAAGAGGTGCCCCCCGGGCAGCAGCGCGGACAGAAAGTACGCCAGCGAGAGCGCGCCGAAGATGGCGGCCGCGAGCCCCGCCCCGATCGCCGGCGCTTCGCCGGCGGTCGCGCCCGCACGCGCATCGGCACCGGATCCGCGCGCCGCGTCCGCGCGGCGTTCCGATCGGGTGGTTCTGCGCGGCGCGGTCCGGGAACGTTTCTTTGTCATCGAATCTTCTTCTCGCCTTGGCAGGCGTCGGCCCGGACCTCGGGGCCCGCGGCTCGCGCGCGCCGACCGCGTCCGCGATACACGTCGGCCGACCGAGCGATCACGGTGCGCCGCGAGCCGCGCCGCGCTGCTCCAGGAACGCGACCAGGTCGCGCAGCGTCTGCTGCAGCTCTCGCCGCGGGCGCCAGCCGGTCGCGACGCGAATCCGGCCGGGGTCGCCTACCAGCGAGCGGATGTCGGCGGGACGGAGCCTGGCCGGATCGACCCGAACTTCCACGTCCACTCCAACGGCGCGTCGGAGTCCCTCCAGCAGGGCTTCGAGGGTGACGCCGCGGCCGGAGCAGACGTTGAACGCTCCCGCCGCCTCCGGCGCTTCGAGGAGGGCGACGTACGCGTCCGCGGCGTCCCGAACGTCGAGGAAGTCGCGCACGACTTCCACGTCGCCCACCTCCAGAACGGGCGGGCGTGCGCCGGCGCGGATGGCCAGGAGTTGGGAGGCCCAGTCGGCGGCGACGAAGGTGGCACTCTGGCCCGGTCCGGTCTGAGTGAAGCTGCGCGTCATGGCGATGCGGACGCCTTCCAGGCGGCCGGGGGCCCAGCCGATCATCTCCTGGGCGGCCTTGCTGGCGCCGTAGGGGTTTATAGGGCGGAGCGGGGTGTCCTCTGTCAGGGGCTTCTCCTCGGTTCCCGAGCGGCCGTACGCCTCGCCGGACCCCACCAGCACGACTGCCTCCGGGCGCGCGCCGTCCGGGAGCTCACGCAGAGCAGCGAGGAGGTGTAGGGCGCCGGTCACGTTGACCGCGAACATGGTCCCGGGATCCCCCCAGGAGCGGGACACGGAGGAAGCGGCGGCCAGGTGCAGGAGCCCATCGAGGCGGCCCTCCGCCCCGGCCCCGAGGATGGCTTCGCGGGTGGAGGTGGGGTCGGTGAGCTCGAGGGTCCGCCAGTCCACACGATCGCCGTCCTCCTTCGCGAGAGTCGTGAGCGTGGGAACGTGCCCGCCTATGCAACCGACCACCTCGTGCCTGCGCGCGAGCAACGCCGTGAGGACGTGCTGGCCGACGAAGCCGTCGGCTCCCGTGACCAGAAGTCGCATCAGCCGTCAGCGAGGGGGGCGCCCCGGCGGAGCCGGTCGAGATCCGCGTCGACCATCATGCGAACGAGGCCTTGGAAGTCCACCTTGGGCGTCCAGCCGAGCTCGGCGCGTGCGCGGGTGGGGTCGGCGACGAGGTGCTCGACTTCGGCGGGGCGCATGAACGCGGGGTCCTGGACGACGTAGGCGCGCCAGTCGAGGTCCACGGCGCCGAACGCCGCCTCGAGAAAGTCGCGCACGCTGTGGGCCGTTCCGGTGCCGATCACGTAGTCGCGGGGCTCGTCCCGCTGGAGCATCGCCCAGATGGCCTCCACGTAGTCGCCGGCGAACCCCCAGTCCCTGCACGTGTCCAGGTTTCCGAGCGCGAGCTCGGACGCCAGCCCCATTTTGATGCGGGCAACGGCGTCGGTGATCTTGCGGGTGACGAACTCTCGGCCGCGCCGAGGGCTCTCGTGGTTGAAGAGGATCCCGCTGGCTGCGTAGAGACCGTAGCTTTCGCGGTAGTTCACCGTGGCCCAGTGGCCGTACACCTTGGCGAAGCCGTAAGGGCTGCGGGGGTAGAACGGCGTCTCCTCGTTCTGCGGGGTCTCCCGCACCTGGCCGAACATCTCGCTGGACGACGCCTGGTAGAAACGGATCGCGGGATCCACGAGCCGGACGGCTTCGAGCACGCGTACCACCCCGAGCCCCGTAACCTGGCCGGTGAGCTCG
>JBDLIA010000017.1 GCA_039715185.1 Gemmatimonadota bacterium | reverse complement strand
ACCCGCAGGATGAGCTCTCCGGGATGATCGAGCTTCAAGCCGTCGGGGCCGGCCATTCCTTCGAACGCCTTGAGGTCGGCTGCGCGCAGAACGAGGCGTGGGCCGGAGAATGCCTGCCACCAGCGCCGGCGCACCTCTCCACCGGCCACCGATGCAAGCGGGATTTCCATCTCGCGGACGTCCTCGACCTCGCGGTCCGTGCGCACGCCCGTTGCGCCCAGGTGCTCGGTCTTGCGCGCCAGGCGCCACTGGAGGATCAGCGATGAGCGGTGCAGCCTGGCCACGCCGTGCACGGTCTCGGTGGTCGTGGACAGCGAAGCCGCCCCGAGTTCCTCGCTGCTCCGCTTGAAAATGAACGGGACCGCGGCGATCGGAGGCGCGCCCGTCATGAGACCGCCACCACCGCGTACGCGCTCGCGTCCAGCGTGGCGCGGCCCTCACGCACCGCGGCCAGGAACGGCGCGGTAGTCGGCATCTCGTCCCACCGGGGATCGTCGATGCACGCGTCGTAGGCGGCCTCGTCCCGCCAGCGCAGGTACTGCAGCAAGCGCCCGCCATCCCGCGTTACGTGCAGAGCTCCCCCCAGAAAGCCATCGCACTCGCGGAAGCGGGCGAGCCCGGCGCGCGCGTGCTCCGCCATCTCGCCCAGGAGCGCCTCCGGAGCGTCCACCGTCACGACCACGGTGTGCTCAGCGTTACTTGTCGTAACGATGAGAGTTTTCGGTTCGGCGGGCTCATTCGGACGCGTCCGCTCGATCGCCCCGGAATCGTCAGTAGCCATCGGTTTCTTCCACGCGAGGATGGATCCCATGCAGCGTGCCAAGGCGCCCGCCACCGCCTTGTGGGCATTTGCCGCGGCCACCGCCGTTGCCTGCGGGAGCGAAGCGACAGCCCCAGGCAATGACGAGGACAACCCCGGGCAGGCTCCCACGTTCACGTCAACGCCGGTGACCTTCGTCGACCACAACCGGGTCTACCTATACAACGTGACGGCCACGGGCGCCGACCAGCTATCGGCCACGACTCCGGCCTGGCTCAACTTCAACGCGGCCACGGGGGCCCTGACTGGCGCCGCGGGCTGGGACAACGCGGAGGCTTCCTTCGCCGTCGCGATAATCGCCACCAACTCGGTGGGCACCAACACGCAGAACTTCTCGGTCGGCGTCGGGCGCGGCGAGATCATCTGCGACGAAGGCTTCGACGACCAGGCCACGTCTCCGTACGTGCTGCCCTACGCCGTGGGCGAGTTGTTCGGCGTCATGCAGGGCAACTGCTTCGCCAACGGCGGCCACAACCTGACCTTCGCCTACGATTTCAACACGGCCATCGGCGATACGATCAGGGCCGCGCGCGCCGGCGTCGTGTTTTCCGTGCAGGAGAGCTTCGTGGACGGCGACAACGCGTCGGGGAACGAGAACAACGTGTTCATCGAGCACGCGGACGGCACCGCCGTGCGCTACACGCACCTGATGCTCAACGGGGCGCTCGTGCAGGTCGGGGACGTGGTCACGCAGGGCCAGCCCATCGCCCTCAGCGGCAACACCGGCGCGACCGGCGGCGTGCCCCACCTGCACTTCGCGGTGTACCGCGCTCCGGGCAACTACACGCGCAAGTTCTCTCTGCCGGTGAACTTCCGAAACGCCATCGGCAACCTCGGCGCTCGCGGCGAGCCGCTCGGGGGTCAGTCCTACGAGGCCGGGGCGTTCACGCCGGACGGCAGGTAAGCGGGCGAGCCACGTCGTTCGGGGCGCGGCCCCGCCTCAGGAGCCGTCCGCTCGGCCCACGAGTACCCCCAGGAGCGCGTCGACTCCGGTGGCGTCCGCCGTGAGGTCCCAGGCGATCAGCCCGCCGAGGCCTTCTTCGTCTACGAGGCGGGCCTTTCGCAGCAGCGTCTCGCGCCCGTTGTAGTAGAACATCCCGACGCTGTCGCGCGTCGCGGCGTCGGGTTCCTGGGCCAGGATCTCCCGATAGAGCATCGTCTCACCTGCGGAAGAGAGGCCGTAGAAAGGCACCCCGAGGAACAGCTTTTCCGCCGGAGCGCCCATGTCCAGGTAGAGGTCGATAGCGCTGCGCGCGTAGCGGAAGGACGAATGGTGCCGTCCGTAGCCGCCCGCGTACGCCATCACGTGCACGCGATCAACGTGGTCGAAGACCTCCGGCCGGACGCCGCCCCCGCCCCAGGCCCAGGATCCGGCCACGGCCACCGCGAGCCCGATGCCGGCCGGCCGCAGCGCCTCGTCCAGGGTCCGCACCAGCGCCAGGTAGTGCGCGGCAGACGGCCCCAGGTCGGGGTGCTCCCAGTCGATCTCCACGCCGGCGAGGCCGTAATCGCGGGCCGCGTCAGCCAGCGCGCGCGCGAATCTCTCCCGGGCCGCCGAGTCCGCGGCCAGAGTCTCGAACGCGGTGTCATCGCCGTCGTTCCAGCCGCCGACCGTCAGGTGCACGCCGAATCCCTCGTCGCCCCCGCGGGCCACCAGCGCGCGCAGGCGGTCCGGGCGCGGGATGGAGTCCAGGCCGCCGTCGGGGGTGGGCAGCGCGAAGGCGTAGAACACGTCGCTCACGCCGTCGAAGGCGACCGAGTCGGGGTGCGCGCGCCAGCTCGCGAACCAGCCGGAGACGGCGGGTCTATCGGCGGTCGGTGGCGCGCAGGCCGCGTGCGCGAGCGCGGACACCAGCGCGGCGCACAGGACCGGGCCCCGCGGATTCACGCGCTGGCGGCCAGCTTGTGCGGGTTGCGGTTCGGGCAGGATCGACAAGAGAAGCGCCTCGAATTCGGGTACCGTTTCCCGCTGCGAATCACGGATGCCCCCCGGGAGGTTTTAGTTGACCCCTACGGCCTCAGGAATACGTGCGTCCAGTGGGTGTCGACCAGGCCCACGCCGTGGTGCATGAGGGAGCAGTTTTCGATGTTGGCCCTGTGCCCCGAGCTGTTCAGCCAGGCGCCGAGCACGGACTCCCCGCTCGTGTACCCGGCCGCGATGTTCTCGGCCCAACCGCTGTAGTCGATCTCCGCTTGCGCCAGTCTATCGCCGGGACCGTCACCGTCGGGATTGGTGTGGGAGAAGAAGCTCCGGTCGACCATGTCCTGGCTGTGAGCCGTCGCCACCGCTTCCACGTCGACGTCCCACTCCAGCGCCGCGCATCCCTCTGCGATGCGGTGGCTGTTCATGGACGCGACGAAGGCGGCGACCTCCGGCGCGAGCTCGAGCTCGGCCGGCGCGCCGGGCCCCGTCGGGCCGTCGTCCCCACAGGCCACGACGAGGGCGAGCGCGCAAAGCAAGCCGATTCTGGGCATGACAGGCTCCTCACTCGTGCGCGGGGAGAGCCGCGTGCGGGAACGGGAGGGGCGAGCGCCTGCGGTGAAACGGGAAGGGAGTGCTGAGCCCATAGGTAGCAGCGGCATGGCCTACGGGGCAACGATTACGTGCGGGGGCGCATCGGCAACGAACCACTCATCCCCGCAGCCGCATTCGGGGGTGTGACGATTCGACCTCGCCGCGCGCCCTCCGCTCCATGGGAAGCAGCGCCGCGTAGAGGAGATCGTGCACCGGCGTGGGCACGCGGTGCTTTCGGCCCAGCCGCGTCATCGCGCCGGCCAGCGCGTCGAGCTCCGTCCTGCGGCCGGCGTCGAAGTCGCGCTGAAGCGAGCTGGTGCCGTCGTGAGGCAGCGTGTCGACGAACGCGTCGATGGTGTCGACCACGCCCTCCGGGAGGCCGATGCCGGCTGCGACGCTGACCGCGTAGACCTCATCGAAAGCCGCCCGGAGCATGGTGCGTGTTTCCGTCTGCTCCCTGATCGCGCCCACCGTGGCTCGCGTCACGGCCCCCACGCCGCTCATCGGCGCGAAGAACAGGAACTTCCGCCACAGCTCCGCGCGGATGTCGGCGGAGGCGATGAGCCGCGCCGCCGGGCCCAGGTCGAGCGCCGCCTCGAGCGCCCGAACGCGCCCCGAGTCCCCACCGTCCGGTTCGCCCACGAGCAGGGTAGGCTCGACCCCCACGTGCTTGATGACCCCCGGTTCGGCGATGAAGGCGATGATGCGGCAGGTGCCGCCGAGGACTCTCTCGCGACCGACGACAGCGGCCAACTGGTCGGGAGCCTCGACGCCGTTCTGGGCGCCGAACACGACCGTGTCTTGGCCGACCAGGGCGCGTAGATGACCGGCGGCGTCGGGGAGCTGCCAGGTCTTGGTGGCCACGAGCACGGCGTCGACCTGCCCGATGCCGCTCGTGTCCTCCACGGCCAACACCGGGACGACGGCATCGCCCGCCGGGCTGACCAGCCGGACCCCGCGCGCGCGGATCGCCTCCAGGTGATCGCCGCGCGCGATCAGCGTGACGTCGTGCCCAGCGGCCGCCCAGCGCGCGCCGAAGTAGCCACCGACGCCTCCCGCTCCGATGATCGCGATCGTCACTGCTTCAGCCTCCTGCCCTCGTACTGCCACGATTCGGCGATGAGGAGATCGTTCGAAACTCGAACGAGTTCTACAATGCCCTCGAGCGGCTACCGTTCCGTCGACGGGACAACATAACGGGCCATGGACGGGATGAGGCCGCACAGCTTGACCCGGCGGACGCCGCGCCGCGTGACCGGGCACGCCGCCGCTTGACCGACGCCCGGGTCCACACTAGGCTCAGGTTCAGAAATAAAAGCTTCAGCACAGCGCATGACCTACGACCCGACCCTACTCAGCCGCCTCGAGCGCAACCTCCTGGAGACGCTCTACCGCCTGGGCGAAGCCTCCGCCTCTGAGGTCGCGTCCGCGATGCCGCCGGGCACTTCCGAGGATTCGGTCCGGGTCACCCTCGGCAAGCTGGAGAAGAGGGGAATCCTCACCCACCGGAGCGATGGGCCGAGGCACATCTACCGGCCAACCGTTCCCGCGGACGCGGCGGCCGCAAAGGCGCTGCGCCACCTGCTGTCGACGTACTTCGCCGGAGCGTCGTCCAAGGCCGTGCTGACGCTTCTCGACCTGTCGTCGAACCAACTCGACGAGACAGAGCTGGACGAGATCGCGGATTGGATCGAGGCGGAGCGGGAGGACGACGAGTGAGCGCGCTCCTTGCGTGGATGACCGGCGGCGTCGTGCTGGAGCTCGGCGTGTGGATCTTCGTGCGCGGCACCGCGCTGGTGCTCGTCGCGTGGGCGCTCGCGCGGATGGCCACGGGCAGAGGTGCGTCGCTGCGTCACGTGGCGTGGGGCGGCCTGCTCGCCGGCCTCCTCATCCTGCCGGCGGCCTCGGCGCTGGTCCCCGACCGGAAGTTCGTGGCGGGGGTGATCCCCGCCGAGCTGTGGGAAGCGCCGGCCGCGCCCCTGAGGACCGCGGCTGAGCCCGTGCTGATGGACGCGCGTGGCCTCCGTTCGCCTCTCGCGCCCGCTCCGTTCCAGGCGGAGTCAGAAGCAACGTCGGTCGCGGGCGAGCGCGCCGAGGGCCCCGCGCTGCCGTGGGTCGCGCTGCTCTTGTTGGCTTGGGGAATCGGCGCGGGAATCCTGCTCGCCAGGCTGATCGGCAGGCTCGTGGCGCTCCGCATCACCGGCAGGCGGTCGCCCCCCTGGCGGCACGATGCGGCCCACCAGGTCGCTTCGGAAGTGGCCAAAGAGCTGGGCATCCGGCGAGCGGTCAGCCTGGTCGCGGTCGAGGCTGCTCCCGCGCCCGCGTGCTGGGGCATTCTGAGGCCCACGGTCGGGTTGCCGAAGGCGGCGGCCTCCTGGGACAGGGACAGGCTGCGCGCCGTTCTCCTTCACGAGCTCGCCCACGTGCGCAGGTGGGACTACGTCACGTACCTGGCCGGCGAGATCGCGTGCGCGCTCTACTGGCCCAACCCGGCCGTCCTGTGGGCCGCCCGCAGGGCGCGCGCGGAGGCGGAGACGGCGTGCGACGAGATCGTGCTGCGGCACGGCACCCGTCGTCGCGCATACGCCGAGGTGCTGCTCGAAGCCGCGCGGGAAGCGTTGCCGCGGCGGCTGCGGCCGGGCCCGGTGATGACGATGGCGTCGGGGTCGGCGCTGCGGGATCGCGTGCGCGGCGTGCTCCGCTTTCGCGGGTTGGAGCAGGCTTCCAGGGCGCTGCTCGTCCGCACCGGGGTCGTCGGCCTGGCCGGCGCGCTCGCCGTCGTCGCGTTCGGCCTCGGCTCTGACAGGGATGCCCGCCGTGCGCATGCCCTGGTCGGGGTGTCCGCACCGGAGGCGGAGGTCCGCGCCGGCTCCGCGCGGACGCTAGGCGAGCTTGCCGACGTCCGCGCGCTGTCCGCGGTGGTGAGGCTGCTGGGAGACGAGTCAGCCGAGGTGCGGGCCACCGCCGCGACCGCCGCGGTGGACGTGGGCTCGCGCATGGCCACCGTCCCCCTCATGCGCCTCCTCGACGACGAAGACGCACGCGTGCGCGAGGCGGTAATCCTGGCCCTGGGTCGGACCCGCGACCGGCGCGCCTTCTACGAGCTGGAAGAGCTGACCGGCTCCACCGACGCCCGGATCAGGCTGGCCGCCACCTGGGCGATCGGCGAGATCAAGTGCGTACCCGCGATCAAACGGCTCTCCGATCTGGTCGTGCGCAGCGCGGATCCGGACACGCGGCTCGTCGCCGTGCGCGGACTGCGTGGCACTAGCGGCTATCTGCCGGACCGCGCGCTGCGGGAGGCCCGGAATGACCCCGACGACCGGGTCCGCGCGGCCGCAGCCGAAAGCCTGAGCCTCCGCTCGTAGGACCACCAATGCAACCGATCAGAAGTCAGCGGCATCTATACTGAACGAAAAATTTCATCAAGAAGAACGGAGTTCCTGATGCGAGCGACGAATCTCTCCGCGGCTCGGACGACCCGGCGGATCTCCGGCCTCACGGCCGTGGCCGCGCTGGCTGTGATGCTCGTCTCCTGCGACACGGCCTTCGGGTCCGACGGCCCGGGCGAGGCGCCGAGCTTCGCGATGGCGTATCCGGACGCCAAGACCGTCGACCGGATCGACGACATGCACGGTACCGATGTCGCCGACCCCTACCGCTGGCTCGAGGAGTTCGACTCGGACGACGCACAGGCCTGGCTCCGCGAGCAGGATGGCCTACTGAAGGAGTTCGTCGCCGACGTGGAAGGCCACGCGGAGACCGAGCGGCGCATCCTCGACTACCAGACCTACGACCGCATCTCCGCGCCCATCCATCGCGGCGAACGCTCCTTCGTGACGATTCGGCCGGCGGGCAAGATCCTGCAGCAGATCTGGGTGGAGCGCGGCGGCGAGCGTGAGCTGCTGATCGACTTCCACGAAGCGCTTGTCGAAACACAGCGTATCAGGGGCACGACCCTGAGCCTGGACGGATCGAAGATGGTCGTTCAGGTGGCCGAGGCGCAGTCTCGCTGGCCCGAGCTTCGGGTGCTCGACACCACGACGGGCGAGTGGGGACCAGAAGCCCTGAACGGCTACCTGACCGGTAGGGGCGGTATTGCCTGGGACGCGACCGCGGACGGGTTCTTCTATACGCGCTTCGAGGTCCCCGAGGCCGCCGGCGGCCTGCGCACCGCAGTGTCCGACGTGAAGCTGTTCTACCATCGCCTGGGCACGGACCAGTCGAGCGATGTCCTCGTTTACGAGCGGCCCGATCAGCCGAGCTGGTTCTTCTTCCCTGCGATATCGCTGGATGGGCGCTACCTGACCCTTTCGCTCACCGATCCGGCTATGCCGGGCAACCGTCTCTACTACTTCCCGATGACGAAGGGAACGCGCCCGTGGGGCGACGTGGTCGAGCTGATCGACACCGACGACGCCATGTACACCTTCGAAGGAACCGCCGGCGACGAGCTGATCGTGCGCACCACGTTGGACGCGCCCAACCAACGCCTGGTCAAGATCGACCCGGCTAGACCGGATCCCTCGCAGTGGGTCGAGATCATCCCCGAGCGCGACTTCCCGATCGGCTGGGTGAGCCTGGCCAAGAACGCCTACCTCGTCCCCTACAGGGTGGACTCGCGCTCGACCCTGCGTATCCACGAGCTGGACGGCTCGCTGCGCCACGAGATCGACTTCACCGGCCAGGGCTTCCTGTTCGGCCTGCCGGACAGCCCCGACCGGACCACCGTCCACTTCGGGCTGAACATCCTGTACGATCCCGGCTCCGTCTACCAGCTCGATATCGAGAGCGGCGCCACCGAGCTGTACGAGCGTCCCGAACTGACCTACGATCCGGACCGTTACACGTTCGAGCAGGTGTTCTACGAGAGCTTCGACGGCACCCGGGTGCCGATGTTCCTGGTGCACCGAGCCGACATCGAGCCGGACAGCAACACGCCCGTCCTCATGTACGCCTACGGAGCCTCCGGCTGGTCCGCGTTTCCCTGGTATCAGCCCGAGTTCATCCCCTGGCTGGACCTGGGCGGCGTGTACGCCTTGCCCGGCATCCGCGGAGGCGGCGAGTACGGCAACGACTGGTGGGAGGCGGGCCGGATCCTCAACAAGGAGACGGTGATCGGCGACTACATCGCCGCCGCGGAGTTCCTCGTGGAGAGCGGCCGCACGTCGCCCCGCTACCTGGTGGGCAACGGCGGCAGCGCCAGCGGAGTGCTGCCGGCGATCAGCGCCATGCGCCGCCCCGAGCTGTTCGCCGCCACGCTGATCCAGTACCCGACCCTGGACATGCTGCGCTATCACCTGTTCGGCGGCTGGCCGAGCGAGTTCGGGACCGCCGATGACCCGGAGGAGTTCGAGGTGCTGAGGCGCATCTCTCCCTACCACGGTATCGATCCATCGGTGTGCTACCCGCCCATGATCGTCCAGGCCGGAGCGCTCGACGAAGTCACCTCACCGGTCCACGCCTACAAGTTCGCCGCCGCCATGCAGGGACCCGACGGAGCGGCGACGCGCGAGTGTGGGCACCCGCAGTTGCTCAAGGTGGCGTGGGAAGCGGGTCACTCGCCCGGCGGGACGCCTGAGGAACGGGCAGAGACCGGGGCCGACCAGATCGCCTTTCTGATCAAGGTGTTGGGGCTGGATCCCGAAGGGCCCTGAGCAGGCGCACGATCTCGGCGACACCGTCGGGCGGGGTCCCCACTTTTCCTGACAGAACTCACACGGATTCCCGTCGGGATCCGGACCACGGGAGTCCACCCGAACGACACCTTCGTTCCGATCGACGGGAGCCACGTTTCCGACCGCCGTTTACAAACCCAGGAGAAAGCAAAGATGAGACCGATTCACCGCCTGTCCGCCGCCGTGTTCATCCTCGCGGCCGTGCCCTCCCACGGGTCGGCGCAGGCCGCCTGGAACGCCGACCAGAAAGAGGTCCTGGCGTCCATCGACCGCCTGTCTGAGGCCACCGCGCCCGGCGGCGGCGGCCCGGAGGCATATGACGCCGTACTGGCCGATGACTTCAGTCGCTGGACTCTGGGCGGGGGTGTGCTGAACACCAAGGACACCTGGGTGGAGGGCGTACGCGAGTGGTACGGTGACGGCTGGCGCGTCGCCGACCGATCGGCCGAGATCCTCGAGGTTCGCGTGGTCGGCGATTTCGCCTTCACCCGCCGCATCGTGGAAGAGACCTACGAGGGACCGGACGGCGATCGTTCCACCTCGAAGGCGGCGCTGGCCGAGGTCTGGAGGAAGACCGATCGAGGCTGGCTCCTGCTCCGCGTCGACATCATCACGCTGGATAGCTAGGAATCCTACACGAAGGGGGCGGTCGCGACTGGTGGCCGCCCCCTTCCTTGTGGCACGTCCAATCAACTCGAGGCTTGCATAGTACGATTCGTACTAGTACGTTTCGTATCACATGAACAAGCCACCCACCACCACGCTGGGCTACGCGCTGCTCGGTCTCCTGCACCAGAGGGAGCAGACCGGCTACGCGCTGCGGAAGTTCTTCGCCGACTCACCGATGGGGAACTACAGCAGCAGCCCGGGTGCCATCTACCCGGCGCTTCGGAGGCTCGAAGAGCAGGGGCTCATCATCGGGTCCGTCCGCTCGGACGGGCCGCTCAAGCGATCGCGCACCTATCGACCCACGAAAGCGGGGCTCGAGGCCCTGAGGACCTGGCTGGGACAGGACATGACGAGGCGCGACATCGAAGTCCGCATGGACGAGTTGATGCTGCGCTTCGCCTTCCTCGGAGACTTCGGCGACGTCCCCGCCACGCGGGTCTTCCTGGCCAGCCTGCTGGATCAGATCGAGACCTACCTCGTCGAGCTGAAGCAGATCCTGGTGGAGGTGACCCAGAAAGCAGGCCGGCACGGCCGCCTGGCGTTGGAGGGTGGCATCGAGTCGTACGAGGCGCACGCGCGGTGGGCCAGGCGGGCGCTCAGTGAGTTCGAGGAGGAATGATGTCGGCAACAGAGACTGAAACGGGATTGGCGCGAGCCGATCGGAACATTGCGCGCGGGGCGACGTCGCCCGGCGGGCGCCTGCGCGTAGAGATGGTAGCTTTGAGGATAGGCGTCTCCGCCCTCGTCTATCTGGTCCTGACCGGCGTTATCGGCGCGCTGCTGGGGTTGTTCGTTCCATCGCTCGGCGACTGGCTACCCAGCGAGCTGGGCGATCCACGCGTGCTCGGGGCCAACGTGGCCGTCGCGCTGCTCTACTCGGCGGCGCTGGCTCACCCGGTGATGCGCTCACGCTGGCTAGGCAGGTCGCTGGCCGCCGCGACCTTCGTGGCGCTGGCCGGTATCATCGTCGTCTTGCCCTGGATCGAGCTCGTCATCTTCAACCTGCGCGAAGTGCCGGCGGACAGCATCGGACCGGTGTTCATCCTGCACCTGATCACTTTCGCGGCGTTCGCCCCCATAGTCGTGCGGATCTTCGGCAGGCACGACTCCAGCGGCGGTGCGCCCGCGGAGGAAGAGAACAGGCGTCTGCGGCTGACCCCGTGGTCGTGGACCTGGAGGTTGCCCGCGATCTCTTTCAGCTACGTCCTCCTCTACGTCCTGTTCGGTGTCTTCGTCGCGTGGCGCGCCCCCGCGATTCGGGAGTTCTACGAGAACGTCCAGATGCCGTCCATCGGCACCATCCTGCTGACCCAGGTTGGCCGGGGGCTGATCTGGGCGGCGATCGCCATGCCCATCGTTCGCATGATGAGGGGGCCCCGCTGGGAGACCGCGCTGACCCTCGGCGTGCTCTTCTCGGTGCTGATGAGCGCGGGCCTGCTGATGCCCAACCCCATACTTCCGGTAGACGTGAGGATGGTGCACCTGGTGGAGGTAAGCGCGTCGAATTTCCTCTTCGGGCTCGTCGTGGGGTGGCTGTTGACGCCCGGGTACACTATCGGCAGATCGAATCCGATCTCTCGGCCTGGAATGGACCAGCCACTCTCACGTACTGTCCGCTGACCGCGCCGGAAAGTGAGTCGTCAGCGCCCAAGACGACGTCGATGGCAAAGGCTCCAGCCGGGGTGATCACGGGGATGAACGCGGTGTTTCCAGCTTGGAGCATGGGGAGGACGGGAGCGCCTCCCTCGGGCAGCGGAGATCCCAGTCTCGCGGCCCACTGGCCGAGCTCGGGGTGTAGATCGATCCGGTCGTCGGCCTGGTCGGTACAGTAGCGCAGACTGCCAGCGTGCTCCGTGCCGCGGGCCATCCACGTGTACTCGAAACTCGCCACTGGGCGCATGCGGGTGAACCGCCGTCCCTCACGCCCCAGCAAGAAGGCTTCGGCGAGGACTTGGGCGGTGGACTCGATCATCAGCGGCGCGAGGGCCTGGTTGGACGTAATAGCTACGGACACGCCCTGCGCGGGATAGAGCAACACGACCGCACGGCCTCCGGAGATGTTCCCCGCATGGTGTATGAAAAGCCGGTCGCGAGAGTCCGTGCCCAGGCGCCAGCCGAGGCCTACCTCCGTGGACTCGCCGCTGCTGGTCGTCTGGGTCGTGGTAAGCAGCGCCAGGGCCGCGGGGGACAGGAAATCGGGTTCGAGCAGCGCCGACCCCAGTCGCGCCAGGTCGCGGACGCTCGAGTGTAGCCCGCCACCGGCCCACTTGTAGCTGAAATCCAGCGGCTCGGCGACCGATAAGCCGTCCTCCGAGCTGCGCTCGTAGGCCACGGCCCGGCCCGGGATGCCGGCGGAGTCGGCGCCGGTGTGTCCGAGGTCGAGCGGCTCGATAACGAGGTCATCGAGAAGCGACAGGAAGCGCTTCCGAGCTGCGCCCTCCATCGCCGCCGAGAGAAGCGTGTAGCCGAAGACGGAATAGTGGTAGCCGTGGCCTGGCGTGGCGACGAGCGGATCATCGGCAAAGATCGCCAGTGCATCGGCGGTCTCGGCGAAGTGGCGGCGGTCGATATGGCTCGAGTCGGCGAAGTCCTTCTGCTCGTAGTTGCGGATTCCGCCCAGATGACCCGCCAGAAGACGCGGCGTGATGACCGCGTCCTTGCCAGGGAACTCGGGCACGTACCTGCGCACGTCCGCATCGAGGTCGATCCGACCCTCCTGCCAGAGCCTGGACAAGGCGACGGTGGTGACCGCCTTCGATACGCTACCAATCCGGAATCTGGTCTCGGGGGTGACCGGGATCGCGGCCTCCACGTCGCTCAGGCCGAGGTACTCCTCCCAGACCACCTCACCATCCACCGACACCGCTGCCGCGATGCCCGGTACACCGCTGGACGCATACACCGCCGCCAGAGTGGCGGAAGCGTGCGCCGCCGAAGTAGCGTCGGCGGCCATCCCGTCAATCGCGACGGGCGGGCTGGTACTCCCGTATACCGCCGTGGTCGCCTGGCTGCCGGCGCGAAAACCCCAGAGAACCGTAAGCAAGGCGGCAGAGGCCACTACATATGTGCGACTTTGCCGCAAGAGTCCTAGATGCATATCGGTCGCCTCATGAGTCGTCCAAGGGGTTGACACCTACGACGCCGGCAACACCAGTCGCCGCACGATCACCCTGCCGGGCGCCTCGAACATCTTGCCGCGGTGGGTATTGAAGTAGACCACGTCCTTGGCGGCGTTCGTCGCGATACCGTTGGGCTCCTCGATCGTGGCCGTGCCGGTCGGGCCGTCCTCGTAGCCGGGGTGGCCGGTGCCCGTGACGATGCCGTAGGCGCCGGTCTCCAGGTCCACTCGGTAGATCACGTGGTCCCAGATCTTGTTCACGTACAGCGCGCCGCCCGCGTACACGTTGTGCGCGTTGCCCCCGCCCGGCAGCTCGGCGAGTTCGATGACATCGCCGTCCGGAGTCCACTTGAACACGATGCCACCGTCCAGATCGGCGACGTAGATGTTGCCGTCCGGGTCGATGGTGACGCCGTTGGGCTGGGTCATCTTTCCGTGTCGCAGCGCCACCTCTGCTTCGCCGCCCTCCGCGGGCACGCGGGCCAGGAAGGCGCCCCGCGAGTTGGCGACGATGAAGTCGCCCTGCGGCCGCTGCACGATTCCCACCGGGCCGTCCAGGCCGCCCTCGGCGAAGACCGAGCGGGTACCGTCGGGGTCGATCCGGTAGATCCGGTTCTCCCTCCATTCGCCCTGCATCAGGTCACCGTTGGCCAGCGCGAAGTTCCCCGAAGCGGCGGTGAACTCATCGTTCAGGACCGTCGTGGTGCCATCGGGAGCCGTGCGCCAGATGGTGTTGCGAAAGTTGGTGTTGTAGACGTTGCCGTCGGCGTCGATTGACATCCCCCCGATCAGCCCGTCTGACACCAGCTCGATGCCGGTGGCCACCGTCTCCGTGGTGTGGGGCGCAACGGGCGATCCGTCCGACATGGTGCCGGGCGCGGCCAGGATGCGCTCGTCCTGGCTGGACGCGGTGGCCTCCACGGGCGGCATTTCGGCCGCCTGCTGATCGGCCTCGGCGCAGGCCGTCCCCGCGCCGGCCACCAGCGCCACGAGCAACGCGGGGGTGCGTCGCCACGCGAACGGCCCGAGCGGGCCGGCGGTCATGAAATCTTCCGTCATGTTTGTCCCTGGTTGAGTGTCGCCCGCCTGGCCATGGCCGGGCCCACGGGTCCATCGATCTGACTGCTTCCCTGAGCTGCTCGTCCGCCGAGCACGATGGGGCGACGCGCCTCGGGGCTCGGAGAGTCGGCCAACGCCCAGTCCAACTCGTCCGCCAGCCGCCCCAGATCTCTGGATTCCCACCGGTAGCGGACTTCGAACGCGCGCGCGTCGGACCGCATAGCGTCATCGAGGGATCCCCAGATCCGGGGAGCAAATAGCAGGAAGTCGTACTCGGAGTCGAACGCCTCCGCAGGGCCCTCGACCACGTGCGTCTCGATCAGGAACCGCTTCGACGGCAGGATCGCGCCGAGGTCGGCGGCGATGTTGGTCGCCATCTGCGCGTCGCGCTCCACCACCGCCACGCGAAACGCCGCCTTGAGCGCCGCGGGCAGTTGATCGGCCAGATCCGGGTCGGGGTGGATGGCGACGAAGCGAGCCTCGGAGAAGCGGGATGGCCACCTGGAGCGGACGTCGTTGGTGTGGAACAGCGACACCAGGAGGAGCCCCTCGGGAGGCTCCCCGGGCTGGTCCAGGCTCCAGGGTCTGGCGTCGACCGCCCACCGCTCGACGAGCTGATCGGCGAGGTCGGCCGCCTGGGATGCGCTGCACTCCACCACCCAGACCGGCTCGCCGGGACTCGCCCGCCTGGTTTGACGCAGCAGGTTGATCAACTCCTGCGAGGTGAGCCCCCACTCCTCGCGCGCTTCGGCCAGGGTGCGGTTGAGAAACCCCTGGAGGGAAGTGGCCCGATCGGCCTCCGTCTCCGATTGCGGCCGCACGACGGTGCCTCGTCGCGTGTGCGTCGCGACCAACCGGAGCCGCTCCAGCTCCGCGTACGCCTTGCGTACGGTGTGCAGGTTCAACCCCCAAAGGGCCGACGCGCGTCGAAGAGAGGGCAGGGTCGCGCGCGGCTGGATGACGCCGGTCGCGATCCGGTAGCGGAGAGCCTCCGCGAGTTGGTGATAGAGGGGCACCGGCGAGTGCCGATCGAGCGCGGTCATCCGTGTTATATAGTTGCATAACAGAGGCTCGAACAGTCGAACAGGAGAGGTTCTGTTAGGCGAGCAGCCAGACTCCACCCGAGGGGCACCACGTACTGCGGCGGATAAAGTTTCAGTGCTGCCGGAGCACGTTCTCGCTAGCCCAGCGCGGGATTGTGCGGCGAGTACTCGAGCAGCTCGAAGGCCAGCGGCAGCTCTCCGGCCGTCTCGATAACCCTCTCCACGGATAGCGTCACGCGGCGGCCGATCCGACCGGCGTCGGCGTCACCCGGCGCGTTCCAGGCGATTCGCGTGGTGCCCGTAACGCGCAGCGTGTCGCCCGTCTCGAAATCCAGGAAGAGGAGTCCGGCCCGCGGATGGGCCGCGAGGTTGCCCAGGGTGTTGAACATCCGGTTGCCGGGGTAGTCGGGCCAGGAGATCTCGGCCTCAGTGGCGCTGACGAAGCCCGGTAGCCCTCCCCTGTGCGAAGCGTCCGCGCCCAGGTCGGGGTGGGCCGAGGCGATGAAGAACGTGTCGGCCGCCTCGATGCGCCTCCGCTGGTCGGCGAATAGCGTTGCGCCTCCAGCCGGTCGGGCACCTCCGGCACTTCCCCGGGTGATGGAATGGCCGCCATCGGTCGATGGTCGCACGGCGACTACCCGCTTCTGGATGTACTTCGGGCAGTTGGCGTAAGCCTGCTCCACCGCGACGACGACCTCTCCGGCCACAGCCGACGCGACCCTCCCGTTGATCCGAACACGCCTGCGCGTGGCCGGCTCCAACGCGATGACGCCGATCACGTCTCCGGGCGCCGGGGAGCCCTCGGGCAGCAAGGCCGAGACCGCGTCCGGTCGCAGGACCAGCGTGCGCTCGTCCGGCACATCCACGGCGCCGGGGAGGCCGGCGATGGGCGCCGCCCACGGCCGGCCCCGGGGGTCCAGCAGTCCCGTCACGATCAGCGGCGCGGTGCGAAGAAAGTCCGCCGCGACCTCGGGAAGGCCGTCGTGAATGGAGTTGCCGACGCGGTCCGCTTGGTGGCGCACCCCGACGCGCTCCTGGACCTCAAGCTCTCCGTCGTGGAACGGGCCCATCTCAGCCGCGCCTCAGAAGAACCCGCACGTCGGCGCCCCCGGTGTCGGCGCCACGGCCCCGTCCGCCAACTGCCCCGTGAACACCTCGAGGCGCACGCCGTCCGGGTCCTCGAAGAAGAGGCCGCCCGACGCCGCGCCCTCCTGGTGCGCCACGACGCCGCCGTGGTGGATCTTCGAGCCGGCGGCGTCGGCGCGCGCCTGCACGGCCTCGACTTGCTCCACCGAATCGACCTGAAACGACAGGTGATGGAGTCCCGGCCTGTCCTTGGCGAAGCGGCCGTCGCCCTGCTCCCACAACGTCAGCACGAGCTCGCCCTCCTGCGCCAGGAAGGCGTAGCGGCGGCCGGGGTCATCGGAGCGTCCGACGGTCTCGAAGCCGAAGACCGCGCGATAGAAATCCAGCGACCGGTCGAGGTCGGTCACGTTGATGCCGACGTGACCGGTCTGAAAGCGGATCGCGCTCATGCGCTCATCTCGGGATTGAATTGTGTGTCTAACCTACTATCGATATCTTAGACAGTAAGTCATCGTGACAAACCTGTCAACCAATTTATGACCGGTTAGTCTTTCGATTCTCGCGGAAGCGGAAATGGCACCGAGCTTCGTCTTCGACGGCAACCTTCTCTGCCTGGACTTCCTGAACACGCGGCTCATCCGCGAGGGCGTCGAGGCCGACCTGCTGGACGGACCCGCGGCGCTGGTTGCATGGGTCGATGCGGCGCAGTACGCGGGGCTGATGGGAGCGGGGGGCGCCATGGAATCTGGGGCGCGCGCCGGAAACGCCGACTACGAACGCGCGCTACGATTGCGGCGGGCGATTCGCGCGGTTGCGGATGCGGCGCTCGCCGGAGAGGACGCGCCGGAACAGTCCGTAGCGGAGATCAACGCGGCCGCCGCCCGGACCCCGGTCGTGATCCAGGCCGAGCCAATGGCCGGAGGTTGGGCGCAGGTCCGGGTGCCGCTGAAGGGAGGGGCCGATGGCGCGCTGAGCGAGGTCGCGCGCTCGGCGCTGGAGCTGCTCACCGATCTCGACGCTGGCCGGGTAGGCCGCTGCGCCCACACCGACTGCGTGCTCTACTTCTACGACACCACCCGCAACCGCAGCCGGCGCTGGTGCAGCATGGAGCGCTGCGGCAACCGCGCCAAGGTCGCCGCGCACTACCGGCGTCAGCGGGCGGGCACGGCCGACTGAGTCGGCTAGCGGATGGCATCGTCCGCTGCCGCGCTTTGCTCCTGCTGTCCGTCGGAACGGTCCAGGTGGTCGCCGATCACGTCGGCGATTCCAGCGACCTTCGCCCGCATCGCAGCCGAAACCCTCCCCCAATACAAACGCCAGGAGGCGAGTCCGACGCCGACGCCGCCCACCAGGCCCAGTATCACCTGTTCCCCCTCCAAACCCAGCGATCTCAACGCTATGGTGCCCAAGAGCCCCCCGAACACGCCGAACAGCGAGGCGCTCGACTGAGCCAGGGAGGTGCGTGAGGCCGTGACGGTCACGCCGACGCCGACATCGCTCTTGGCGACCGTCGCCTGGATTCCCTCTGCATCTCGCCATTCGAAGAAATCCGGCCTGAGCGAGGCCGTGCCGGCCACGCCTCGAACGGCCCGCAGCCGATCGGCGAGGAGTTCCAGATCCGTCGACGACGGAAGCGTCCGCGAATCCCTGCGTTCGGCCCAGCGAAATCTGAGACCGAAGCTATCGCGCGAGGCTGCCAGGGCCTTGGTATGCCCCTCACGCAAAGCCCTGAGCACGGCCGCGCCATCGATATGTGCCTCCTCGGCGATCGCGAGCACGTCCTCCTCGGACCACAGCCGGGCCTCTTCTTCCAACTGAATGGCTCGTCCGATGACACGCCGCACTTCGTCATCGGTAAACTGCTTCGTCCGATCACCGGCCATGGCGTACGTATCCTCTGATGGTCACCCCTCGTCGGGGTGGTCGCGCTCGAGCTCGAAGAACACGCCCTCCCACACGGTGAACGCGCCTTCGTCTCCCACGCGGGTCAGGGAAGCGCCGGGTGCGTCCCACGCCCTGCCCTCGCACGTCACGTTCATCACCTCCACCCGACCCGCGATCACGGGCAAGCTGAAGTCCGGCGGCCACCTCCGGAAGCGCGCCGCGTAGGTCGCGGTGGGCACCAGGTGCGTCGAGTACGCCGGCTCGGAGCAGCGGTTTTCGAGAGCGACCGCTTCCCGCTCGGCCAGGCGGATGGTGGAGCCGTGCCAGGAGCGAGCCTGCTCCTCGGGCATCGACGTGGGGCCCGCGAACCGGTGCGCGACGATCGTCCAGTCGCCCATGAGGTCGACATGTGCGTGCCCGGCGGGCCGATCGAAGTCCCCGGGAGACACCGCACCAGCCAGCGAGCTTTCGCCCCGTACTTCGGGCCGCCGCGCATCGCCCCCGCATGCGCTGAACGCGCACGGCGCGAGCGCGGAGGCCAGCACGGCGAGGTGGCGTGCGGATCGTCGCATGGACCCAAGATACCATCGGCGGAAGGTTGGAACCGAAACGGCGCGCGCGGCTCTCGCGTAGACAGACTTGCGCCGCGCCGCCACGCCCGGACGGGATTCGCACCATGGACCAAAGCGAGCTGTCCACCAGTTCGATTTCCACGACGGCACCCTCGCGCACACCGACACGTTCAGTTGGGAGGAGAACGGACAGACTCGGGAACTCACCAAGTCGCACCGGATGGCGCTCGTGGCGTACCCGGAGATGGCGGGGCTGCTGGAACTCACCGGCTTCACAGACGTGCGCACCTTCGGCGCATACGACGCCCGAAGCCCCGGGCGCCTGGACGGCAAGCGCATGATCGTGACCGCGCGTGCGGGACCGGCCGCCTGAATCCGAGCTAGCCTCCGTCGAACTCCAGCGTTGCCAGTACGTTGCCTATTGCCGCGTCGACGATGTCCGAGAAGCCCACGGCGTTCTCGGTGTGAAAGATCCGGTAGTAGAGGATGGAGCCGAATTCCGGGTCGGAGAGCATGGCCCTGAAGCGATCCAGCTCGCCGGCCACGCGAGGCGCGTCGGCGCCGTCCGCGAACAGCACGCCCAGGTCGACGCGGCCCGCCAGGTAGTCGGTCAGCGAGCCCTGGGCGTAGTCGCGCTCCTGTTCGTCGATCACCGCGATGCGGTCGCGCTCCTGGATGTAAGTCATGAGCGCGCGGCGCACGTCATCGGACCTGATGCGGTCCATCCTGCCGGAGGACACGATCTCGTCGAGGACGGGATGGGTCGGGGTGTAGAAGCGCCAGTCGAGGAGGTTCTCGATCATCGTGCGAAGCGAGTCTCCGGCCGGGAGCGGGTTGCCGTCCAGCCGGGCCTCGGCGAATCGGCGCGAGTCCCTCAGGATCTCCTCGCGCACCTCGATGTCCCTTCGGATCTCGTCCCGCGCCTCGAGGAACTCGACGCGCAGGCCCGCGAGGATCTCCCGTTCGTCCACGCGCTCGCCCCGGTACTCCCACGCAGCTTCGGCCGCGAGCGCCAGGAGGATGGCGACGATGATCGCCACGACCTCCGAGCCGCGGGACTTCATCAGCTCACCAACTGCCCTCGAGTCAGCCACGTCCCCAGGCTCCATCCCGGGAAGCATCCAGTCGACCGGGTCGCTCCGCCGCCGCCTCCCCGGGGACGAGGTCGGCGTACACGAAGCCCTCTCGCTCCACGACCTCCCCCGAAACGGCGGGAATCGCCTGCTTCAGCATCGGGCCCTCCAGCACGCAGGTGTGGAACTCACCGCCCTCTCCGCACGGATCGACGTCGGCCGGCAGCCGATCGAGAAGATCGTGGTCGAGGCGGCGGCCCGCGAGGTCGCGCGGGACGCGCTGCGGATCGAGGCACGTGATGCGGGCGTCCACGCCCCCGTCTATCATCTCCCGCGCCAGCTCGGCGGTGTCCCGGGCCCAGATCGGGAACGTCGGCCGGACGCCTGACCCCTCGAGCAGCCGCTCGCGATACTCGCGCACGTCCTCGAGGAAGAGGTCGCCGAAGGCCATCGCCTCGACCCCAGCGCGGCGGGCAGCAGCCAGCGTCGGCACGACCGCGGCCTCGTACTGCTGGTTGGTGCAGGGATAGGGAAGCTCGATCGTGCGCAGGGGGAGCCCCGCCGCGGCCGCCTGAGCCTCCAGGATCGCCATGCGGGTGCCGTGGATTGCCACCCGCCCGAACCTGGGGGTCACCGTGGTGACGAGCGCGGTGATCTCGAACTCCGTCGACGACTCGAGGACGTGCAGCGCCCAGGCGCTGTCCTTGCCGGTGCTCCACCAGAGCCAGGTGCGTCGCAATCGGCTAGCCGTCCGGGGCTATCGAGCAGCAGTGCTCCAGTGCCACCCGCCACCCCGAGTCCAGCCGCACGAAGATCGTTGTGACGCGGTGGTCGTCCCGGAAGGAGGTTCCCTCGTAGGCGCCCTCGCCGCGCCAGCGGCTGATCACGGCGGCGGCCCGGGCCCCGATCGCCAGGATCGACACCTCCGTTCTCGAGCCGGAGTCCAGTCGGTACCCGGGCGATCGGATGATCCGCATCATCATCCCCCGATCCAGCACCTGGCCGTTGGGCGCGACGTAAGTGAAGTCGTGCGTCATCGCCCCATCGACGTACTCCGCATCGCGATCGATCCACGCCTGCGACCAAGCCTGGTTGAGCGCCGCGAGCTGGTCGAAGCCGTCAACCGCCGGCGTGGTCTCGTCGGTCGTCACTGGGCCGCCGGGGAGTCGCCCAGCTTCCGGCGCAGATAGTCGACCGTGGGCTGGAGCTCGTCGGCGCGTAGGGGCTCACTGAAAATCCACAGCGGGGTCGCGAATGCCTCGTCCAGCACCGCGAACCCCGTGCCGTAGGGCCAGTCGTGATCGGACGCCTGGCAGCCGAAGTCGGTGACCGACAGCCCGTCGGTCGATTCGGAGTCTCGGTCGGTGAGTGTCACCTCCAGCCCCGGAAGCAGCTCCGCGATCCTGTCGATGGGCGCGTCGGCTGTCTGCGCCGAGCCGGAGCACGCGAGGGCCGCCATGGGCAGCGTCGCCCCGAGAGCGCGTCGTAGCCCCGCCGCGCGCACCGCTAGTGACCCTTCGGAGGCGGCTGGTACAACTCCAGCCGGACCTGCATCCACTCGATCAGGCCGGCCTCGCCATCGGCCGCCTCCCTCACCGATCCCTCCTCGATCCACAGGAGCGCGCGCCTGGTGTAGATCGAGGCGTGCGTGGCGCGGGCGCGCTGAACCTCCTCCTCGGTGTGCTCGCCCTGCCAGAGCAGCACGCCCAGGGCTCCCTGGGCGCGCTCGTAGTCGGCCCGATTGGTGACGAACCGGAATTCACGCGGCGACCACGCCAGCGCCGCCTCGGGCGTGAGGCCGTAGCCGGTGTCGACGTAGCGCGGATTGGAAAAGCGGTACGGGGGCGTCGCGACCAGTGAGTAGTCATCGTCCGGCGCGTCCGGGTCGACGACCTCGATCCTCCATCCCTGCGGATTCTGCGGGTGGCTCGCGGGCCTCAAGCGGAAGACCAGCCCATCGGGCAGCGGCGCCTCGAATGTCTCTCCGTGCCGGACCCGCGCTGCGCCCACGGTCTCCGCCCCGTTGCACTCCTCATCCCAGCCGAATTGCAGGTCGAAGCGGATGCCGCGGTTGCTGATGTTGCGAAGCGCGATCCAGCGCAGGTCATCGGGCTCCCCGAAACGGACCCAGTAGCTGAACCGCGGGATGGACATCGTCTGCGCGGCGACGCTGGTCCCCGGCTCCCGAGGCCAGGCGCGGTCGATGTTGCGCACCTCGCCGTCGTGCCACACCGCGTAGTAGCCTTCGCCGGCGTAGCTGAGGACGTGCAGCGTGTCGCCCGGCTCGAAGCCGTCGAACGCGCGTCGCACCACGACCAGGCCGGGCTCGTCCACGACCATGTCGGCCCCAAGGGTCTGGATGCACGCGCCGGGCGGGAGGACGTCGATCCGGCTGTCGCGATCGCCGCGCTCGGCGTACACGGGCATGGAATCGCCCGCCACCCAGCCGCCGAAATCGCAGCCGTACTCGAACGGGCAGAAGTCTTCCAGCACGGAGGGCGGCGCGGCGGGATCCTGAGCCACGCCCGGGCTCTGTGCGCACGACAGCAGGGCGAACATCACCGGAACCTGTCGAAGTCGCCGGGCCATCCTACCTGAACCCGTGCCCGCGCCGGACGCCACCACCGCTCCGTTCGGGCGCCTCGTATCGGCCCGATTCCTGGTCGTACCAGCGCTGATTCAGGGCGTCGTCGTAGGCGTCGAAGATTGCCTCTCCATCCCCATGCTCGCCGATCACGCCGCCGAGCAGGTCTACGTGGCCGACGGTGGCCAGCCCTTCCAACTCCGTCATCCCCTCATACGCCTCACGCAGGTCGTCCGTGACGAAGGTCACGGTATCATCCTACGGGCGTCGATTGGACACGTTGCCGACGATCTTCCACTCGCCGGCCCGCTTTTCGTACAGCTCTATCCATGCCGCGATCATTTCGATCGGTGTCTCCGCGCCGTCCGTCGCGGTCGAGACTCCCCGCACCTGAACTTCGGCTATCAGCCAGCCAAGTGATCCGTCGTCGGAAATCCGCACGACGGGTGGGCGCAGGTCTTCATACTGCGTGAAAGACGCGGACATCAGGTACGGTTCACGCCTTGCCCGCCGCTCGGCGGCATCCGCAAAGCTCACCTCGCCAGCGTTCGCCGACACGTACGGGTCCTCCTCCAGGGCCATCCAGTCGTCTACGCTCCCGTCCAGGTGAGCCTGGATGACTGCCTGGTGCATTTGCAACAACGTCGCTTCGTCTGCGGCGCGGTCGACGGCTGGCGGTGCGTCGACAGACGGGGCACAGCCCGAGCCCAGGAAGACCCAGGCTGCGAGGATGCCAGCTGCCTGCTGCGTCTCATTCATCGTTCGCTTCCAAGTCCTCACTGACGCTGTTAGCTCGTACTTCCTCGACCCACGCCACGAAGTCCGCGTCGTAGTCCTCCGTGTTCTCCCTCCACCACGCATATACGCCCGGGACGGCGAGGCGGCGCGCAAGGATCGACTCCAGCACGGCCAGATCCCTGGACACCCGGAACTTCACGACCAGGTCCCGGAACGCCTCGACGCTGTCGAAAAACGACTGCACGAACGCGCCGTAGCGCAGCTTCTCGGCCTCGGTGAGGGCCTCGTACGAGTCGCTCCCTTTTGCTACCACCTCGGCCAGACCAGGCGAGGTGGCGAGCATCTCGCTCCAGCGGTGCCAGAACGATGTGGTGTCCCGCAGCGCCCCGATCTCCACCGAGCGCGAGCTCTGCCGGATTTGCTTTGCGAGGTAGAGGAGGGTGAGGACGACGGCGACGGCTCCTACTATTTCCCCGACAGCCCCGATCGCTTCCCAGTTCTGCACGTTCATTTCAGGCGGTTCAGGTGCCTTCCCGGCGCCACACGCGCATGACGTGATAGTCGCCCGGCTCGACCCGGCTCTCCTCGGCGACCGACGCCAGCCGCAGCGCTTCGTCCAGGTCGTCGATGAGACAGTACGCGTTCGCGCCGACTTCCGCCGCCCAGTTGTTGCAGGAGAGAGGGGAGCACTCGAAGAAATCGCTGGTTCCGCGGCTCACCACGTCGTAGCCGAGCGGATGGCAGGAGGGGTCGAGCGGCGCCGTCGCACCTGCTCGCACATCGAGCGGTTCGGCCTTTCCGCCCACGAACCGAACCGGAAGCAACTCGTAGGCGAAGAGGTCGAAGTCGGGCCGCTGGGTCTCCGGGACCGCGTTCCAAGCCCCTTCGGGCGAGTCGAAGAAGCCCCACACGTTGTGCGCCCACGTCTGGATCCAGTCCTCCGCCCCGGGGGCCATGCACTCGGAGACGCTGCAGATCTCCTCCACGAAGGGACACTCGAGCCAGTCGGGGCGTGGCGTGCGCTTCTTGGCGAAGTAGCCGACCAGGACCGCGTCGCCCGAGCCCGCCACCGGTGTGGCCTTACCTGCGTCACTCAAGGGTAACGCTCCCGATACAGGTCCAGCGCCCGTTCGTGCACCCGTCGATTCGCCGCCCGCACTTCCTCACGGTGCTCCGGCATGCGATCCGCTTCGACCCAGTCCGCCAGCGGGTCCAGCAGCCAATCGAACAGGGACGCGCGCGCGTAGAGTGCCAGGCGCTCGCGTTCCGCTGCGGCAAGACCGAGCCGATCAGCTGCGTCTTCCGCCCGGGGCAGGAGATCGGTGCGCGACGGCCCGAACAGCATCGCCCAGTCCATGACCGGATCGCCGAGCGACACATCATCCCAGTCGCAAACGCACACCTCACCGTCGGGCTGCACGATCAGATTGTTGAGCCAGAGATCACCGTGGCTTGGCGATACGGCTTGCTCCTGGAAGGCCGCACTGTTGGAAGCCATGACCGCAAGCGCCTTGGTCTCCTCCTCCATCCAGGCGATTGTCTCCCGGCTCAAGAAGGGCGGCGGTGACTCGCCTACGCCTTCCAGATCCCCAACAAAGCGTTCGTCGTAGGTGGCGCTGTACGCATCGAAGCAGGTCCGCGGAGCGTCGCCCAGGCCGCGCAATGCATCCGCCAGTTCCTCATCGCGGTGAAGAGCATCGATCGAAGCGGCGGTTTGCTTCCGCACGCTCGGGGAGAGCGCAGCCGGCGTTTCGCCCTCGATCCACTCGCTGACCAAGCCGGCGTAGGGCGTCCCCTCGATGTCGACCCAAGCCAGCACGAGCGGCGCACGGTACCGCTCGTTCAGGAGCGCCGACACGGCGTGCCAGCGACGCAGCTCACGCCGGTTTTCGCTGTACTCGGCGAGCTTCACGTGCAGCCGGGCGCGTCCGTCCGTGGCGGCGAACGATCGATTGACGAAGCCGCCCCAGTTCAGGATGGGCGTGACCGCCGGAAGCGCCGCCGCCTTTCCGCTCAGATGCCCGGCTCGGACGAGAGCGGCGCCAACCCTTTCGGCCAGATCGTCCGTGCTCACGATTCGGGAGGCGGACCCGAGCCGGGGGCGCCCGCGGGGATGAACCGGTAGCACCACGCCTCTCCCTCCAGCGCGACCTCTCCATCCTGCCGCAGCACTTTCACCGCGAGGCGGCACACCGGCTTGCTCTCGTGCACGCTCAGCACCTCGGCGTGCGCCGTGATGGTGTCTCCCACTAAAACCGGCGCCGTGAACTTCCAGTTCTGGCTCAGGAACACCGTGCCGGGGCCCGGCATGTCCATCGCCACCAGTGCGTGCAGCAGGCCAGTGGTCAGGCCACCCTGTACGACCAGTCGGCCGAACTTCGTGCGGGACGCGAAGTCCTCGTCGAAGTGTAGCGGGTTGTAGTCCCCCGATAGCTCGGCGAACGCCGCCACGTGGCCCGCCGTGAGTGTCAGGCTGCGGCTGGCGCTCTCGCCGACGCGCGGCATCGCTTCCGCTGCGTTCACGATTCCATCCGTTCGCCGATTTCCAGGTAGCGCCGAGTCGCGACCGCCGACGGCGCACCCTTTTCGCAGAAGGCCAGCCCCTTCAGCCCCCGGTGGGGGCGCTCCACGACGATTCGGCCCTCGGCGTCCAGCCTGGACGACAACTCCGCGAGCGCCGACCGGAAGCGGGCGTCGGCGCGCGCGCGCTCGAAGTGCGAGAGCACGTACACGTAATAGAAGAGGTTGTAGCGCAGGAACGGGAACTCGACCTGCATGAAGAGGCTCCCGATGCCCCAGTGGCAGGGCCCCAGCGGGCTGCGCACGTCCCAGTGATCGAGCAGCGACTCGATCGCGCGATCGACCACGTCGGCTTCGTCAACGCGCTCGGGATAGAAGCGGAGGACGTCGAGGACGTACAGGGTGGCGCCCGGATTGGCGCACTCCGTCTCCGGCCCCCGTCCGAACCTGCTGAAATCGCAGCGCCAGCCGCCCGTTTCATGCGCGCTCTCGAGCAGGTGGGACACGGTGCGCCGCACGCGCTCGTCTCCGGCCAGGCCGAATCGGCACAACACCCGCGCGGCTTCCGCCGTGTAGCAGGGGTAGAGGGGGGCCTTGGGAGCCAGACGAATGCGGCCGTCTTCGCGCCAACGGGCCAGGACCGCGTCGAGAGCCCCGCGCACCGCTTCGTGGTCGACCGACACGTCCAACTCGTGCAGCATGAGCAGACTGGAGATCGTGCTGTACGGATTCCCCACGTACACGCGGCCGTCGGGCGTGGCCCAGAAGTCGCCCCCATTGTCGTGGCGGCGCGCTAGGATGGCCTCGACATCGGCGGCGTGCGCTACCACTGCCCTCAGACCTTGCGCCCTACGAATACGTCGGCCGGCGCGTCCATGCCGGTGTGCTGAAACGCCACCCGCTCGGCCTCGAAGCCGATGTCGTGAAGGAGGCTCAGCCACTCGGCGCGAGAGAATAGGCCCTCCACGTGCCGGTCCCGCACCACGCGCGGCTCGCCATCGCCCTCCCGCAACAGGTAGGCGTAGTCGACCAGATAGGTCGTGTCGGAGGGGTCCGGATCCCACGTCCACTCCAGGTAGCGCAGGCTCCGCGACTCCTCGTCGTGGCCGCCGTGGCTGGTAGACGGGGCGAAGGACTCGCGCACGTGATCGGGCGCGAAGAGCGCCGCGCCGCCCGGCTGGCAGTGCACGTAGGCGGTCGCCATCGCCTGGCGCAACTCATCCTCAGTGGTCATGTAGCACACGGCGTCGTGCACGAAGACGCAGTCGAACAACCTGCCCAGTCTGGCCGTACGCATGTCCCCTTCCAGGTGCTCGCACTCCGGGTTCAGGCGCCGGCTCACGTCAAGCATTGCCGGAGACAAATCGACCAGGGTGACCTCGGCGAACGCCGTCTTCATGTGGGAAGCGTTGTTGCCGCCCCCGCTCCCCAGCTCGAGCAGCAACCTGGGAGGACGGGTGCAGGCCTCCCGCAGCGTGCGCGCGTAGAAGGCGGCCTCCTCGGCGTAGTCCGCCGGCGCGGACAGTACGGGCCACCACTCGGCCAGCTCCGAGTACAGCAGCTCAGACACCGCACTCCCGGTCGCGCCGGGCCGCACGCTCGAGCGGCCTCCCTTCTGGATCGAACGCCTTGGCCAGCGTAAAGGCCTCGGGCGCGGGACCGTTCTTTTCGAGGAGGTCGAGCCGGCGCTTCAGGTCGGCGACGTCCGGGGTGGTGCCGGCCCGAATCCACCACATGACCGCATGCGGCCCATCGAGTTTGCTGAACCAACGACGCCGGTCCTTCAGTGGCCCCGCGTGGTCAGAACGGAACACGTAGTCGTAGAACGCGTCGATCGACTCCCACACCGACATGTTGACCAATATGAGCGGGTCATCGAACGGCTGGAGAGACGTGGCGTCTCCCTCCTCCGTCTGTAGCCGCCACACGAAGCCCGGGGACCGATCCGCGACCGAGTTGATGTAATCGAGCTGATCGACGAACCCCTTCATGAGAGGGTCCGTCACAGAGGCGATGCCCTGCGCGATATTCGCCTGGGCGAGGTGAAACTCCACCGTCTATGCGCCTTTCGGATTGGGGCCGAAGCGATTGTCACCGGGCTGGCCGTCCAGCAGCGCCAAGACGAGGATCGCCAGGGCCCCCAGGATCGGCACGAACAGGATGAGCAGCCACAGGCCGGACCGGCCGGTGTCGTGCAGGCGCCTGACACTGACGGACAGCAAGGGGACGAACATGGCTAGCGAAAACAGTCCGCTGAATAGCCCATACCCTGTTTCCGAACCGGTCCCCAGCGTCAGGTCAACGAAGAACAGCACGATCGCGAGGACCCAAACCATCAGGATGAACCACCAGTACTCCCTGCGGCGCGACCTGCCGCTGAAGTCTCCGAAGCGCTTGAGGGCCGTGAGGTACCAGTTCATGCCGCCTCCTTGGCGAAGATTGGGTGGTAGGAGCCGGGCGACTCCATGACCCGGCCGGTCCCAGTCTGCGACTCGCCCGGGCGCAGCGGCAAGGGCCGCGCTCACCTCGCTTTGCCAGGATCGTCGGTTCGTGGCAGCTTCGGCGCCCGAACTCTTTCGCCGAGGGACCCATGGACTCGAACGCAGACGCCCGTCTGGACCGCCAGCTTTCCTTCATCGGCCAGTTGGACAGGCTCAAGGGCGTGGTGCGGATGACGAGCCTCATGGATGGGTCTCGGCGAGAGAACAGCGCCGAGCATTCCTGGCACCTCGCCGTGATGGCGCCGCTGTTGGCCGAGCACGCGCCGGACGCGGTAGACGTGAGCCGCGTCGTGATGATGCTCGCGATCCACGACGTCGTCGAGATCGACGCCGGCGACACGTTCGCCTTCGACAAGACGGCCAACCTGGACAAGGAAGAGCGCGAGCGGGCGGCCGCCGACCACCTGTACGGGCTCCTGCCCGAGGATCAGGGATCCGCGCTTCGGCGCCTCTGGGACGAGTTCGAAGAGGGCCAGACGCCGGACGCCCGCTTCGCGGTGGCGCTGGACCGCTTCCAGGGACTCCTGCAGAACTACGCCAACGGCGGTGGCACCTGGTTCGAGCATGGCGTGACGCGAGAGCGCGTGCTGGAGCGGATGGCGCCCATCGAGAAGGGGGCACCGGGACTGTGGGCGATCGTGCTGCGGGTGCTGGACGAGGTCATGGCATCCGACTAGCCACGATGCGCCGGCCTATCAGAGTCAGGTCACCCTCCTCCCCAAGGCTCACCTCCTCCGCCAGAACATCGCGCACGAGGGCGGTCGCCGCCTCGGTGTTCGGCAGCACCGGCACGAGGTACCGGTACAAGTAAGGGGCCGGCCGTACATGACCTACCTCGAACTCTCGGCCGATGGCCGCGATCATCGCGTCTGCCGAATGCAGGTCGTGGTCGTGCCCCGCGCTCCAAGCCGCAACGGGGTCGCTCGACCGAAGCAAAGTCGTGGCGAACTCGTCGGGCACTACGCGCAGCAGTTCTGCTGCCGGTGGCGAACGAAGGACCGCGACGAGCCAACGGATCGTTCGCTCGTTCGCGCCGCCAAAGTCGAAGTCCTCTACGAGAATGAGGCCATCGGGGCCGAGGACCTCACGCGCACGTTGGACCGCCCCGTCGAGGTCGTGCAAGTGGTGCAGCGATCGCGTGAATGCGATGGCATCGACGTCCGGTGTATCGACGCCCGGCCAGGAACCGTGACGAACGGGGGCGCCCCCGTCCTGCGCCTGCTTGACGGCGTCGGCATCCGGCTCGATCCCTGTTACCCGAAAGCCGCGTCGGGCCAGCTCCAACGCCACGTGTCCTGCCCCACTGCCGACTTCCAGGATCGAACCACCCGCCGGCACATGCGCGGCCAGAAAGTCTGCCGTGGCTTGGGTGGGCACATCGATCGGCGAGCTCGGACCACTCCCCGGGCTTCGCGAAGCGCCTTCAGTTTTTCCGGCAATCAAGCGCACCGACGCCACTCCGCCGCAGGTCCTCGCGTGACGGAAGCTTCAGCAAGAGTTCATCGCCCCCCCTGCGGAATACAAACTCGTTCAAAATTCGAACGGGTTGCGAATCGCGACAGAAGGACGCAGGAGTCCAGCGCGATCCTGGGCAACCGAGGGTGCTCGACACCGAGCCGTCTGTGGCCATCGAGTAGAGCTCCAACGTCGGCGGAATCGACGAGCCCGCCGATCAATCGACGTCGCCGGCGGGGGCGCAACTCGCGAGTACGGTGGACTCTCCATCACCTGCCAATCTCTACGGGCGTCGCGAACCAGCGCAGACTCTCGGCCTCGGCCCCGAGATTCTGGCTTTCCCCACGCTTGGTAGGCGTCTCGGCCAGAATCCGGCGACCCTCCTCCAGGTAGTCCGACAGCCGTTCGATCGGCGCCGTCACCAGCGGCTTCGCCGGGCTTTCAAAGTCGACATCGCGAAGGCTTACCGGCGGCCTGGGACGGCCGCGCTCATGGCTCCACACGGCCGTCTCCGGATCGAACCGATACCGCGAGAGAAGTCGCCACCCATCTTCCGCGATGAGGTGGACGGCGTCCACGATGTACTCGAACACCTCTTCCCGGATGAAATAGTTGAAGTTGAGCCGGACCCAGCCGGGCTTCATGACCTCGCAACCCGTCGCGATCACCTCCTCGAAACGGCTGCTGGACTCGAGGTCGATGCCGAGCAACCGATGGCCGTATGGCCCGGCACAGGAGCACCCGCCACGGGCCTGGATCCCGAACAGATCGTTGAGGAGGGCGACGACGTAGTTGTGGTGGAGAACCTTCTCGCCGTAGCGGATCACGAAACTGGCGATGGACAGCCGCTCCGCGTCGTGATTCCCGAGGATATCGATGTTGGCGTTCTCCGACCACGAGGCGATCGCTCTCCGAATGAAACCGTGCTCGAGTTCGCGGATGCGGTCGATTCCCACCTGGTTCTTCAGCTTGAAGACGAGCCCGGCCTTGATCGAGCCGATGATCGCCGGCGTACCGCCTTCTTCGCGATGCTCGGGGTCGGCCAGGTAGGTATGGTCAACGGGGGATACGTATTGAACCGTTCCGCCACCCGGCACGGCCGGGACCTCATTGTCGAGCAAGTCCTTCCGCGCCACCAGGACGCCAGGAGTGCCTGGGCCCCCGATGAACTTGTGGGGTGAGATGAAGACGGCGTCCTTGTAGTCCCCGTCCTCCTCCGAACCCATGTCAATGTCCACGTAGGGGGCGGCTGCACCGAAGTCCCAGAAGGAAAGCGCCCCGTGCTCGTGGAGTTTCCCGGCGATGGCCTTCGTGTCCGATATGATGCCCGTAACGTTGGACCCCGCCGAGAACGAACCGATCTTGAGCGGCCGCCCGGCGAACTCGACGAGTCTATCCTCCAACTCGGCCAGGTCGATGTGGCCATCATCGCTCTCGTTGATCTCGATTACGTCGGCGATCGTCTCCCGCCAGGGCAATTCGTTCGAGTGGTGCTCATAGGGGCCTACGAAGACGACTGGCCGCTGCGCGATCGGGATCCGGGAAAGAAGATCGAAACGGTCGTCGAGTACTTTCGGAATCCGGAGACCGAGGATGGCGATCAGGCGGTCGATCGTCCCGGTGGCACCGTTTCCGGCAAAAATCACCGCGTGTTCCCGCTCGTTCGCACCGACGCACTTCCGGATGATTGCCCGGGCGTCCTCGCGCAACCGGGTCGTCTGAAGTCCCGTGCCCGAGGCCTCGGTATGTGTGTTGGCGTACAGGGGGAGAACCTGGTCGTGGATGAACTCCTCGATGAACGACAGGCACCTTCCAGATGCGCCATAGTCAGCATAGGTCAGCCGGCGCAGCCCGAAGGGAGTCTGCACGGCCGTGTCCCTGCCGACAACGGCTTCTCGAATTCTCTCGACGAGGTCCACCAGACCGACTCCTTCGACTAGACCGCACCGTTGCCTCCGCCGCCGGTGCGGTTCATCAACACCCCTCGAATCAATAATACCTGTCTTGACGTCCCTCCGCAGTCGTGGTATCGTTCCAGAACGATCATTTGGAAACGGTCATGCCACGCAATCGAGAATTCGATCCGCAGCAGGCCCTCGAGGACGCGATGGGCGTCTTCTGGGAGAAGGGTTGGTCGGCCACCTCGGTGGAAGACCTGGTTCGAGCGACGGGCGTCAATCGGTATGGGCTGTACGATGTGTATGGATCCAAGCGAGGCCTCTTTCTGGCCGCGCTGCGACACTACCACCGTACGGTGATCACCGAGGCCATCCGTGAGCTCGAGGAGCCCGCTGCGGGGCTGGAGGCCATCCAGGCCGTGTTCGCCCGGATAGTCGGGCGCGCTCGATCGGGTGAGGGACGCTTCGGCTGCCTGCTGTGCAACTCGGCCGAAGAGGTCGCGCCCTTCGACGAGGACGTAGCGGCCGAGGTGGCGGCTTACCAGCAGCGGCTCGCAACGAACTTCGCCAGCGCGGTCCGCGTGGCGCGCGCGGCTGGTGCGGTGGGAGGCGACCTGGACCCGGACGAAACCGGCCGATTCCTGGCCGGGCTGATCCAGGGGGCGAGCTATCTGATTCGCTCTCCGGCTTCGGCAGGCGAGGTCGAGGATTTCGTGCGGGTGGGACTTCGCATCCTGGGTTAGGTGCGACTTTTTTGGTCCTGTTTCTGAACGATCGTTCGGATATGATCACCACATACGATAAGGAGGATGGAAATGGCCATGATTCTTCGTGAGTTCGATATCGATGCTTCGCCGGACGATGCCTGGGCCGCGCTGCGCGAGGTCGGACGGGTAAACGAGCTCATCACCTTCCTGGGTGAGGTCTCGATCGACGGCGACACCCGTACCTGCGAGCTCGGCGATCAGGGCCAGCTCGAGGAGCTGATCGTATCGGCCGCAGACGAGCACCGTCGCCTGGCCTACTCGATCACGGCGTCTCCGTTCGAGTTCGAGCATCACCACGCGTCCATGCAGATCCTGCCCAACGGAGGGCAAGGCTCGCGCTTCGTCTGGTTCTCGGACGTGAAGCCCGACGGCGTGGCGCCCGCGCTGGAGCAGGCCGTCGACGCCGCCGTCGAGAGCTTCAAGCAGACGCTGAGGTAGGCGCTTTTCGGCCATGGGGCGCGGCGGTCGGTCGTACGCCGCGCTCCAGCCGGCGCAACTTTGGCGCATACCCGCCAAGTCCGGCGCAACTTTGGCGCATACCCGCCAAGTCCGGCGCAACTATGGCGGATGCCCGCCAAGTCCGGCGGGACGGAAGCTTCAGTAAGGGTTTAACCCCCTTTGAGCGAAATGCGAACTAGTTCGAACTTCGAACTAGTTGCGAATCGCGAAAAACGGACACACAGGTCCATCGAGACGAAGTCCCCGCAGAGGTGATTCGCTCCCGGAGCGTCACATATCGAAATCCGCTTCCTCGCACGTGGGGTGGACGTCGTAGCCAAGAAAGAAGTACGAGTGCCAGAGACGTTCTCCCACCAGCGGCCTGCCGGACCAAAGGGTGAGGTGTATCCCCTCGCGGCTCGTGCAGGCGCGGAAGACGTCCGGTGCCCCGTCTTGGTCGAAATCCACCGATACGCCCGTGGGGCCAAGCGCCACCAGAGGCGCTCCCCCAGATACGACGACCAGCGGACCGGAATCCGGCAGACCGTCGTCGCCCGTCTCTCCGTCCGCTCGTTCGAGGCGAAGCGCCATATCGCCGAATTCGCCCCACTCCGGGCAGCTGCCTGATTCTTGGCCGACGACGATGAACGCGCCACGGAAGGACGCTCTCGCGCTTCCGACTAATGGTATCGACGCCGCTTGCACCGTGTCGCCGATCTGGAGCGCGGAGTCAGGAGTGGCGAGGCACCAGCCGTCCGCCATGCCCGCCACGCCAATAACCGGCTTCGCCTGGCGGGCGTTGGCGGATTCCTCCTGGGCCGCGGCATCGTCCCGCCGATCCGGCTTGCAGGCGCCCGCGGCGATCAGCGTGAAAAGGACTCCAGCAATCAAACGCACCGACGCCACTCCCTTTTCCGGCTTGCCATAGCCTTGGGCGGCAGCGGACCGCCTGTTCCGGCTCTCGTTCTAATCCACCCACTCCGCGATGAACACGTTGGTGTTCCCAGCGTGCGCCGGATTGCGGTTGGAGCCCCACACCAGAAACCGCCCGTCCGGGCTGAACACCGGGAAGCCGTCGAAGCCCTCCGAGTACGTCAGGCGCTCCAGCTCGCCGCCGTCCAGGCGGATGCCGTAGAGCTCGAAGTCGCGGCCGGCGGGGTCGTGCGTGTTCGAGCTGAACACGATCCAGTCGCCCGATGGGTGCCAGTAGGGTCCGAAATTGGCCGCGCCGTTGGCCGTGAGCTGGCGAGCGTTCGCACCGTCGGCGTCGGCTACCCAGAGCTCCAGCCGCGACGGCCGGATCAGTCCGTCCTCGAGCAGCGCGAAGTAGTCGGCGAGCCCCTCCTCGCTCTCCGGATAGTGGGCACGCCACACGATCTTGCTGCCATCGGGGGAGAAGAACGCGCCGCCGTCGTACCCGTCTCGATGCGTCAGCCGCGTCACGTCCGACCCATCTGGAGCCATCGAGTACAGCTCCAGGTCGCCATCGCGCAGACTCGTGAAGACGATGCGGTCGCCGGTCGGCGAGAACGTGGCCTCGGCGTCGTAGCCGGGGGTGTCGGTCAAGCGCACCAGCGGACTCGAGCCGTCCGTCACGAAGATGTCGTAGGCCTCATTGAGGGGCCACACGTAGCCCCTGCTGTAGTCGGGCGGGGCCGGGCAGAAGTCACCGGCGAGGTGCGTGGAGGAGTAGAGTATTCTTTCGCCGTCGGGATAGAAGTAGGAGCACGTCGTACGACCCCCGCCGGTGCTGACCAGGGCCTGAGCACCCGTAGCCAGGTCCAGCGAGTAGATCTGGTCGCACCCTCCCTCCGGCGGAGTACGCTGGTAGACCAGGCTGCCGCCGTCGAAGGCGAAGTAAGCCTCCGCGTTCTCCCCGTCGAAGGTGAGCTGGCGGGCCGAGCGCAGGTGGCTCTCCTCGGGCAGGTCGGGGTACGGTTGGCCCGCGCCCACGACGAACGCGGCACCGGGGCCGTGAGCGAGCACGGTCGCGCCAGGCGTCTCCTGCGCCGTAGCCGGGTCGTCTACGCCGGTGCAGCTCGTCAGCAGCACGGAAGCGGCTACAAAGATGACAATCTTCTTCATCGATCGATCATGAACGGTTCGGACATCAGCATTCGCGGGGCCGCGGCGACGCTCGTCGGCGGACTTCTCCTGGCGCTCACGCCGCACGCAGCGCTACCCCAGCAAAGTTGTCCCGATCCGGATGGGTTCGCCGACGTCGCGAAAGGCGCCCTGGCTCACGTGCGATACCTGGCCGACGACGCGCTGGAGGGTCGCGCCGCGGCGAGCGAGGGGGAGCGGTGCGCGGCGGCCTATCTGGCCGATCGGCTGGGGGCGCTGGGGCTGGTTCCGGCCGGCGACCACGGCGCCTGGCTCCAGTCGTTTTCGGTGCGCACCGGCACCGCGGTCGAAGAGGCCCGGCTGGTCATATCCGGCGCGGACGCGGGAGCGGCGGGCGCGGGCTGGGCCCCCTTCGGATTCAGCGCATCGGGCAGCGTCACGGCTCCGCTGCGCGTGGTGAGTCCGCCCGATCCGCACGCCGCCCACGACGTCGCGCTCGGAGAGGCCCACGGGCGGATCGCCGTGATCAGCGTGGACGGGAGCGTCCAGGTCGACGCCCACTTTCTGGCGGCGTCCCTGGCGCGAGCGGGAGCCGCGGGCATGATCCTGCTGTACCCGGACGCCATCCCTCTGCCCGACCCCGGCAGCGAGATCCGTCCGGCGGTGGGCGTTCCGTCCGCCGCGGCCACGGGTAGGCTGGCCGAGAGCGTTCGCCGGGCCGCCGCGGCCCGCGCCGAAGCGTCCATCGCGGTTGCCGCCGCACCATCGATGTCGGAGGCGAGGAACGTCGTGGCTCTGCTGCCGGGAGACGACCCCGATCGGGCGAGCGAGCCGATCATCGTCGGCGCCCACTACGATCACCTGGGACGCGGCGGCCCGGGCTCGCTGGCGCCCGATTCCCGGGAAATCCACAACGGCGCGGATGACAACGCGAGCGGCACCGCCGCCCTGCTCGAAGTCGCCCGGCGGCTGAGCGAGGGTCCGGGGCTGGATCGGCCGGTGCTGTTCGTCGCCTTCAGCGGCGAGGAGCGCGGGCTCCTCGGCTCGGCCCACTTCGTGTCGCACCCCACGCGTCCGATCGACGGCGCCGTGGCGATGCTCAACATGGACATGGTCGGCAGACTCCGGGACGAGGCGCTTGCGGTTCACGGGCTGGGCACCGCGCAGGAGTGGGACGCGATACTGGATGCGGCCAACTCGGCAACGGACAGGCCTCTATCCATCACCCGTGTCGCCGACGGGTTTGGGCCCTCCGACCACTCCTCCTTCTACGGCGCCGGCGTCCCAGTGCTCTTCTTCTTCACCAACACGCACGCCGACTACCACCGTCCCTCGGACGACTGGGACTCGGTCAACGGCGAGGGCATCGAGCGAGTGGCAGGGCTGGTAGCCGAGGTCGTCCGCCGTTTGGCGGGCGATGAGGCTGCGCCGGCGCCCGCGATTACCCTGGTGCGGGGCGCGGGCAACCCGCACGGCGCTGCCTCCGGCGACGAGCCTGCGCCCAGCGGCTATGGACCGTACCTGGGTTCGATCCCCGACATGACCCCGATCGAGGGCGGAGTCCGCCTTACCGGTGTGCGCGAGGGCAGTCCCGCGGAGAAGGCCGGGCTGAGGGAGGGCGACGTGATCGTGAGCTTCGCGGGGCGAGACATCGACGACCTGTACGCCTTCACGTACGCCCTGCGGGAGAGTGAGCCGGGCGATGCGGTGGATATCGTCGTACTCAGAGACGGAGAGCCGGTGAGCCTTCGTGCGGTTCTGGAGCGTCGACGCTGATCCGCAACGGTCCACGTCTCCTCGTCCTGTACGTGCCCGGCCTCGACTTGCGGCGCGTGACGCCGGAGGCCACTCCCTTCCTGCAGAGCTTTGTCCGACAGTATCCAGCGGTCGATCTACGCACGCTGCCGTCGACCGAGTTGGTCCCCACGCTGATCACGGGGGTGTGGCCCCACGAGCACGGCGTGTGGCAGGTGAGCCTCGATTCCGGTGTGTCGCGTAACGCAGCGACCCGCCTCCTGGGGGCGGTGCCTGACGTGGTGAGTACGACGATCCAATGTGTTCGTCACCTGCTCGACAGCAGCTACGATCTCGCGGCCATCCCCTGGCGCCGCCGCCGCCACTTCCGGCAGCATCGATTCAAGTACACTAGGCGTCAGTCAGGTGATCTGAGCGGTCCCGAATCGGGCACGCTGTTCGACTGGGTGGGGGAGCGCTCGCGCTACCAGTTCACGCGGCACTGGAGCGACATGCCGCGACTCCTCGACTCGCTTCCCCAGGAAGGCCTGGACCTGGATTTCCTGGAGTTCTACGCGCTGGACCTGCTCTCCCATTGGCACCTGGATCAGCCGGACATCATGGCCGAGCACCTGCGCCGGCTGGACGATTTCGCGGGCGAGCTACTCGGTCGCTGTCGACACGAGGCCGTGACGCTCGTGCTCCTGGTCGATCATGGGCAGGAGCTGATCCGTAGTACGATCGACCTCACCGAGCCGCTGCGGGAATCGGGGGCGCGATCCACCGACTACCACTACTTCATCGAGGTCGGACAGGCGCGCCTGTGGTTCGAGACGGACGAGGCGCGCGCTGCGGTCACGACGAAGCTGAGCGGCGTCCCCGGTTTGAATCTGTTCACTTGGGAGGAGATGGCACGCTTCGACGTGCGCTTTCCCGACGCCAGCTTTGGCGAGCTCTACGCGATCGCCGACAACGGCGTGGCGTTCTTCCCGCACGACTTTTACCAGCCGCTGGCGAACCTCTACCTGGGTCTGACGAGTCCCGAGCAGCGTCCGCGCCGCCGGGATCCCCGCCACCGAGCGAACCACGGTCAGCTTCCGGATCACCCCTCCGAACGTGGCACGGTGGTGGTGGCTGACGGCGCGTGGCTGCCGACCACCGACGTGGGCCGGCTGATCGACTTTGCGCCCACGGTCCTGTCGATGCTGGGGCGCGCTGCCCCGGACCACCTGGAGGGAAAGCCGATGTTCGCGGCGCGCGCGCGGGGCGAGTGACGACCACGTCCTTCCTGCCGGGGCGTGGGCCCGGGCGTGGGCGCTTGCTTCTGCTTCTGCGTTGGGGAGCAGCAGCGCTGATCCTCTTCCTGCTGCTGCGCGCGGTCTCCGTGTCCGCGATCGTGGACGCCACGAGGGCGATCGAGCTGCGTTGGGCCGCCGCGGCGCTGGCGTTCAGCCTGGCCGCGCAGCTCGCGGTGGCCGGTCGCCTCAAGCTGCTCTCGGACGCGTTCGGGCTCGGGGCATCGCTTGCGGCGATGTTCCGGATCAACCTGGCGGCGCTGTTCTACGGGATGTTTCTGCCGGCCGGCAACGTCGCCGCCGCGGCCGTCCGCTACTACCGCATCGCGCGCCCGCGCGAAGAGTATTCTGCCGGGGCGGTCGTGCTCGTCCTGGACAGGTTGGCGGCCGCCGCGGCGCTGTGCGCGGTGGGGGTGGCCGCCTGGCTGCTGGCGGACCCGATCGACGGCCGCGCCGCGCTCGCCGTGATGGCCGCGGCGCTCGTCATCCTGCTGCTCGCCCACGTCGTGCTGCTGAGCAGGCGAGCGTCCAAGGCGGCGGAGTGGCTCGCACCGCGCCTGCCCGAAAGGCTCGCCCTGGCGAGCGTGGCGGCGCGCTCGCGGCGGGTGCCCGGTCGCGTTCTGCTCGGCGTCGCGGTCGCGTCGCTGGTGGCCCACGCGTTCGGGGTATTCGCCTATCAAGCGCTGGCGTGGGCGCTCGGCCTGGACGTTTCCCTGCTGACCATCGCCTGGGTTCGCTCCGCCGCCATGCTGGCCGCCATGCTGCCCATAGCCGTCGCGGGTCTGGGCGTGCGCGATGCGACCTTGTTCGCCCTGCTCGCACCCTACGGGGTGTCGGGAGGCCAGGCGCTCGCTTTTTCCCTGTCGGTGTTCGCGTGGACGATCGTGGCCGTCGGAGCGGTCGGTGGGGCGTTGGAGGGGTTTCGCGCGCTGGCTCACCGCTCCAATGAGGTTGCGGGTGTGTAGCTTCAAGGCGCTCGCACCTCCCAAATAGGCAGATGCGAACTCGTTCGAATTTCGAACGAGTTGCGAATCGCGAAAAAGGGGGGTCTAGTCGAATAGGATCAGGCGCCGCCGCCTGCCGACCCAGATCGCCCCAGCGCCTCCCGGTCTACGCGCGGGCTCTCAACCCGCGTCCGTACCACACGGCGACCAGGGTCAGGAACGCTACCTGGAGCGCCACCGCGACGCCCTGCGGCAGTCCCGCGAAGTCAGCCAGCGAGGGCGCCGCGAACCAGTAGTAGAGCGCGGCCGCCGCGGCCGCGAGCGCGGGCATCATTCTGTCCGAGCCCACACCGAAGAGGCGCACGATCAGCACCGTCAGGATGTAGCTCGCGGCCATCCAGGCGAAGACCTCCAGGTACACGGCCCCGGCGCTGGACAGCGGTCCGTCCACGGCGCGGAAGTACCCCAGCACAAAGCCCGGAAAGCCGGCTGCGAACGCCCCGAAGGGGGTGATGAGCCAGCCGTGTGATCGCCCCTTCCGACCCAGCGCGGCCTGCACCGCCTTCTGGGGCGACAGATCGATGCAGCCCTTCACCGAGCACAGCGTGCAGCGGGGACAGCGCGGGTTGCCGAGCTGCAGCAGCGGGCGTTGACCGTACAGCCGTTCGACCGGAAGCACCGGGCAGACCGCGTTGCAGAACCCGGCCTTGGCGTCGAACACGGCGCCGAGCACGAGAGCGGCGACGACCACCGCCACGACGGTGAGCGCCAGCGCGGGGCCGTTCGTGTTGAATACGAACCTGCGCGCCGGTACCAGAACGAGCAGCAGAACCATGCCGCCGCTGGCGGCGACTCGCATGGCCTTCTCGGACGGGATTCGGTTTCCGACCAGGCCGTTGGTCGCCATGTTGGCGGTCGCGAGCGGACACACGTTGCGCCACAACTGGGGCGAGATCAGCAGGGACGCGGGCACCAGGGGAATCAGGACGTTCCAGAGAACGCCGAGCGCCGTGTCGGGCGTCCGCAGCATGCCGAGCAGCAGCACCAAGGTGGCGGCGAACGCGACCACCTGGGCCACGGTCCACAGTCGGTCGGAGCGCGTGGCGGCGGCGCCGGGCATGGCCGCGCCGGTCACGGAGACACCCGAAACAGCGGAACGCAGCGCTCGGCGATACTTCCGACGTGACGGTGGTCTGTCCCGCAGCACCCTCCCATCACGGTCAGCGCCGGCAGCAGCCCCTTGAGGCGCGCGTAGTTCTCGCCCAGCTCGACGGGATCGCCCGAGTCGAGCTCCTCCGCTTCGTCCAGTTCCGCGTGGCTCAAACGCGATGCGTTCGCTCGCAGCCCCCCCAGGCGGCCCACCCAGGCGCCGCCCTCCGCCACGACATGCTCGAAGTGGGATGGATGCGCGCAGTTGATCATGAAGTAGGAAGCGTACCCGGAGGTCTCTGAGTCCACCTGCTCGATCGCTCCCTTCAAGGATTGGCCCGTCGGCAGGCGGCCGTCGGTCTCGACGGTAAATGCGATGACCACAGGCATGACCGCTTCCCGGGCGGCGCGCACGACCCCGATCGCCTCCTCCACGTAGTTCATGGTAAGGGCGGTGACCAGATCGGCCGCGGTATCGGCGAACGTGTCTATCTGCTCACGGTGGTACGCGTGCGCCTCCTCTTCCGACATGGTGCTTCCCGGCGAGTAGCCGTCTCCGCGGGGGCCGACGCAGCCGCTGATGACCACCGGCGTCTCTTCCGACTCGTATTCGTCCCGGATCTCCTCCAGCAGGCCGATCGCTCCGCGGTTGGCCTCGGCCAGCGCCGCCGCGTCGTAGCCCAGCCGCGCCGCCCAGTCCGGGTTGGCCCTCCAGGTGGCGCTTTCCAGGACCACGCCGACGCCGAATCGCCTGGCGATGTCTCCGTACGCCCGGAAGTACTTGCGCAGGGCGTCGCGGCCTTCGGCCGTCCCGAGGAGAGGGAACGTCGCAAAATCCGGCAGCTCCAGACCTTCGTGGAAGATCAGGGTCGTCTCGATGCCGCCGTCGGTCAGAAACAGATCACTCCCGAGTTGCGGGAGTGCGCTTCGATATCTTGCCATCGTCTCCTCCCAGGGTGTGGCGATCCGCGGACCAACGTGTCGCACCGCCGACCATGACTGCAACCCAAACCCCCGCGCCGTCATCGGTATTAGTGCATCCAGAGAGGCGGACGCCTGCCGACTTGTCCCGCCCGGCACCTCGTCCAAGACTGTGACGATCTCAGCGCTGAGACCGGAGGAAGAAATGACCCGTAGGACAGGCATCAATTGGTGGATGCGCCAGGCGACCCTGGCGTTGGCCGTCATGCTGGCGGCGCCCGCCGTCGCGGTCGCCCAAAAGGATGGCGACGGCGAGGAAGAGAAGGACCCGTTCGAGAAGCTCGTGGACGGTGCGGAGCACATCGAGGGCTACTTCGACATGTACCGCAAGGACGGCAAGCTGTACCTGGCGGTCATGCCCGAGCAGCTCGATCAGGATTTCCTGATGGACATGCGCGTCGCCCAGGGCATCGGCGCCGGCGGCCTGTTCGGCGGGACCACGCTGTCGTTTTTCGAGATGGACCTGATGGCGCTGGAACGGCACGGGGAAAAGCTCTACCTCATGCAGCGGCCGCACCGTTTCGGCGCCCCGGACGACGCGCGGGCACAGGACGCGGTGGACATCACGCTGGGATCCTCGGTCGTGCAGAGCGCGAAGGTGGAGGCCACGCGGCCCGACTCGGCGGCGGTCATCGACGTGACCGAATGGTTCGTGTCCGATCTTTCGGGGGTGAGCCGCAGGCTGCGCTTCGTCGCGCGGACGCGCACGGGTCAGCCCGGTAGCGTCTCCTTCGACAAGGGCCGCAGCTTCCTGGAGGAGACCAAGGGCTTCGAGAACAACGTCGGCATCCGCACGCGCCTGACGTTCAAGCCCGGTCAGCCGGTCGGGCTGCCGTCTGTTCCCGACGGCCGCTACATTTCGCTGTCGGTCCACTACACGCTCGCGCGCCTGCCCGAGTTGCCCATGGAGCGCAGGCTCGCCGACGAGCGGCTCGGCAACTTCACCACGGTGCACAAGGACTTCAGCCTGGAAGACAGCACGTTCTTCCGGCGCTACGTGAACCGCTGGCGGCTCGAGCGCGGCGAGCAGGTGGGCGATCGCTGGAGGCCGGTCCAGCCCATCGTCTACTACATCGACCACAACGTGCCCGACGAGTACCGAGGCTGGTTCAAGGAGGGCGTGGAGCGCTGGAATCGGGCGTTCGAGGCCGCCGGCTGGGAGGGCGCCCTGGAAGCGCGCGACCTGCCGGAGGGCGCCGACCCGGACGACATGCAGTACTCCACTTTGCGCTGGAATACGTCCGACCGGCCCGGATACGGCGCGATCGGACCGTCGAAGGTCGATCCCCGCACCGGCGAGACGCTCGACGCGGACATCCTGTTCGAGGCCAACATGTTCAGGGGCTTCCGCAACACGTGGCGCAACCTGGTGAACCCCATGACCGCGGCCGAGGCCTTCGACCAGGCGCTGGGAGTTGGCGCGTTCGAGGCCCCGGAGGGCGAGGCGCCGGGCGTGGAGCTGCCCGGCTTCGGCACGGCGCTGGAGGCGCAGGGCTCGCTGGCCGGGCTTCTCCTCGCGGCGAAGGGCGAGGCGGACCCGGGCGCCCCGCTGCCCGACGAGATCCTGGAGGCGTTCACCATCTGGGTGGTGATGCACGAGGTGGGGCACACGCTGGGACTCCAGCACAACTTCCGCTCGTCGGCGAGCACGCCCAACGAGCTGCTTCACGACACCGACTTCACGAGCCGCAACGGCGTGTTCAGCTCGGTGATGGAGTACCCGACGATCAACCTCAGCGCGAACGGCGCCAACGGGCACTGGTACACTTCCGCTCCGGGCTCCTACGACCGCTGGGTGATCACGTACGGATACGCGAACGACCAGGAAGAGGCGGACGCGGCGGCGCGCGACGTCTCCAAGCTGGAGCACATGTTCGGTACCGAGGCCGGCGGGCCGGGCGCGCTGGATCCGACGATCAACGTGTACGACCTGGGCGCCGACCCGTTGGCCTGGGGCGCGGAGCGCAGCGAGCTGATCCGCGGGATGTGGGAGCGGCTGCCGGAGTACGTCCTGGAGGACAACACGCCCTACGCCGAAATGCGGGGCGCGTTGGGGCAGCTCATGAACGAGTACGCGCGCGCGGTGGCCCCGGCGGTCAAGTACATCGGCGGGCAGTACATGAACCGCGACCGGTTCGGCGACGGCCGCCAGCCGTTCGTCAACGTCCCCAAGACGGAGCAGGAGAAGGCGCTCGCGCTGCTGGTCGACAGGGTGTTCGCCGTTGACGCGCTGACTCTGAGTGAGGAGATGCTGCAGAGCATCGGACCGGAACGGCGGTCCGGCTGGGGACAGGCGAACACGATCAACGGTCGCTACGACTTCCCCTATCACTCCCTCACGCTGAACCTCCAGTCCAACGTGCTGAACCAGCTCCTGGGCGCGGCCCGGCTGGCGCGGATCCGGGACAGCGAGACCAAGTTCGGCTACACCAACGTGGTCACGATTCCCGAGCTGTTCGGCGCGCTCACGGACGCAATCTGGAGCGACCTGTCGGCGCGGACGATCTCCGCGTCGCGGCGCGATCTGCAGCGCGCCTATCTGGACGCCATGACGAACCTCATCGTGGAGCCGGCCCAGGGCACGCCGGCAGACGCGCGCTCGGTCGCGAGGGCGCAGTTGACGCAGCTGCGCGGCAGTATCCGCAACGCTGCGGCGGGCGGCGCGTACACGCGGGCTCACCTGGCCGAGTCCCTCGCGCGTATCGAGAAGGCACTGGACGCGGGCCTGGAAGCGGAAGGCTAGGGCAAGGGGCTACGGGGCGCGGCGCCGGGCCGCGCACCGCAGCGACCTACGTGGAGGGGTCCCGTCGGCGTTAGCCGGCGGGGCCCTTTCCTTGCAGCAGGAGGACGACTCCGACCACGATCGCGATCACCATTCCCACCACCCAGACGAACCGGCCCGGCGTGCTGTTCAGCTCGATCCCGAAGAACTCCAGCTCGACCCGGTCGCTCAGGCCTAGCAGGCCGATCAAGCCGATCGCCAGGCCCGGCAGGCCCATGACCAGCAAGCCGCAGCCGAGGCCTTCCCGGAAGGTGTGTGGGCGGGGCGAGCCGGTCGCATCAGGTGGGGAAGTCGGCACCGGTCAGCGGATCGTGTACTCGGTGCGGGGCAGCTCGTCGACGAAGGTGCGGAAGGCCTCGTTGTAGAAATTCTTGCGCAAGCGCCAGACCATCTGGAATCCGGGAGCGGCCAGGTACGACGCGTACTGCCGGAGCATGGCCTCCCATATGTCCGGGGCCAGCCTGCCGTGGACGTAGTGTCCATGGGCCTCTTCCCAAACACGGAAGACCCGCTGAATCCCAACGATCAGCTGGAGTGTCTCGGCATCCGTGAGCGAGTCGTCGCCGCGGTTTGTTCTCGTGAAAAGGTCTGCCATTCGGGCGTCCGTGAACGTGCAGATGCTCTCTCGGAAGCCGACCGAGATTTCGTGCATCGCCGCGCGTCGGGACTCGTCGTTCTGCGTGCGAATCTGCACGGCCAGGTAGGCAAGTGAGATTACGACGGCCACCGCGCCGAGGCTCTCGCCGATCGCACCAATCGCTTCCCAGTTCACAGAGGGTGCCTCTCCATGCACAAGAACGCAGCTTTTCGGGGTGGGCGCGCCAAGGATGTCGGCCGCGCCGAAGGCGACGCAAGTCCGGCGGCGACTGGGCCCGGCTGGTGACCTCTCATTTCACCAGCCCCAGGGACTGGAACGTCGCCCTGCCCGCACCGGGCTCGACTCCGGAGGCGTACACCGCCCGTGCGGCCGCCGCATCGTAGGGGCTGAGGCGCGGGAACAGAGCCCCGGCGAAGACCGGCGGCGGCCCACCCATCAGCGACGCGATCGGCCCCTCGATGTGGTTCATGCCCAGGATGCCGTGCCCGACGATGTCGTGCGGGAAGGCCTGGATGCTGGAGATTTTCTGTACCGCGCGGCTCGACGCCAGGACAGGGAACGTGCGGAACTGGTGGATCGTGCAGCCGCGCTCGAACGGACAGCCGACGGACTGCGGATCCGGGTGTCGGGTGCCGGTCACCTCGTCGAGGCCGGGGATCGGGTCTGGATCCTCGGTGACGCTCCACTCGACCGTCACCTGGCCGAGAGTCGCGTCCTCCACCTGTTCCAGCGACTCGACGACGGCGGCGATCGCTTCGTCGCCCAGGGTGGTAGAGATCCGAACCGTGACGTGGGTCCCAAGCGGGAAGCCCTTGAAGCGACCGCCGCTGAAGGTCACGCAAGCGCCGTCGGCCATCTCGCACAGCGGGCCGCTGCCCAGGTACAGGGCCTGGACGACATCCCTGAGGTCGAGCGAGTGAACGACGACGGGCGCGGACGCCGGGCCGGAGCCGAACTCGTTGTCCGCGCCCACCTGGATGAACGCCTCGCCAACGACGAGATCCATCTCGGCGGTCGGTTCCGCGACGTCCCCCAGGGAGCCGAGGTCCGAGAGGCCGGGTGCCGAGCCGACATCGACCCGGTAGGATGTCGCCCCCGGAACGGCCTCCCAGGCGATCGTCACCCGGTTGCCCGCAAGCGACGGCAGGATCTCAGCGCTCACGCCGCGGGGGGCGGCCGGCACGCCCTCGGGCTCGATAGCGCCGTCGCACGCGGCCACCGAGACAGCCAGCAAGAGCAGGGTCGACAGCCTGCGAGAGGTTTTGCTCACACCGGGCCAATCGGGACGAACCTCACCCGCGTTCCCCAGAGGTCGGTCGCGATCGCCTCCGTCTCATCCTCTTCTACCGCGTAACCCGCCTCCTCGATGGCCCGCGCGGCGGCGCTCACGTCCTCGGACGTCGGCAACTCGACGGTCCACTCCAGCAGCCGCGCGTCGTCCTCGGTCTGCGGCACCGGAGGCGCCCAGGTGTTCAAGCCCAGGTGGTGATGGTAGCCGCCGGCGGACAGGAACAATGCGCCCGGATACGACCAGGTCGTCTTGTCGAAGCCGATGGCTTCGTGGTAGAACGCCGCCGCCTCGACCAGGTCCCCCACGTGAAGGTGGACGTGGCCGATGACGGCGCCTGCGGGAAGTCCGCTCCACGGAGCGCCGGCGCTCGCGCCAATGAGCCCGTCGCGGTCGAGGGCTACCGTCGTCATGGCCAGCTCACGCCCCCGGCGACGCCAGCTCTCTCTAGGCCGATCGGCATAGACCTCGATCCCAAGGCCGTCGGGGTCGCTCAGATAGAGCGCCTCGCTGACCAGATGATCGGCCGAGCCGGGCGCAACGCCGATGTTCTCCAGGTGGCCCACAACCCGCCCCAACGCAGCCCGGTCCGGGAGCAGGATCGCGAAGTGATAGAGCCCCAGCCTCCCGCGCGGAGGAACGGGCCGCGCCCCGGGCCTCTCCCGCAACTCCACGAGCGGCGTGCCGTGGCCGTGCGCGCCGAGCAAGACGGAGTTGCCTTCGTCGGCCAGGGCCTTCATGCCGATGACGGCTTCGTAGTACTCGACGGATCGGCCCAGGTCGGACACCTGGAGGCGCACGGTACCGAGCCGCGTCTCGGCTGGTAGCTGGTTGGGCGACGCGATGCCCCATTCGGAGTCGTTTGTCATGGCGTCAGCTCATCGCCTTGGTTCGCCGCCTCCAAGCCCGAGCAATCTGCGCGCGGGCCAGCTCGGGGCGCGAATGCTTGCCCAACTTTGACATCGGCCAGGTTGTCCGTGGAGGCAGGCGATGGGTAGGATCGGGGCACGAAGCCTGACACCAGAAGGGATGATCGATGAGAACTCCCGGGTCTGCGGGGCTCCTGGCAGCATTTGCATGTGCGTTGACTCCAACGGCGACCATCGCGCAGCAGGCGGCGCCAGTCCCGACGGTCGCGTCGGTGCACACCCTCCAGCTCCAGGACACCATTCGCTCATGGGGCCGCCTGGGTGGGATGGCCTCCGACCGCCTGGGCTTCCTCTACATCTCCAGCTTCGGCGAGGCGGTCTGGCGGGTGACACCCGACGGCGTGGTGACCAGGATCGCCGACGGCCT
>JBDLIA010000016.1 GCA_039715185.1 Gemmatimonadota bacterium | reverse complement strand
TTGGGACGACTTTGTCACGGGTGGGCTGCTGATCGGGAAAGGCTTGGCCTCGCCCAATGGCTGGTTGGGACGTTTCCGCGGAAACGCCTGCCCGCCGTCCATGCGCCTCAGGCACGTGTATGGCGGGGGGAAGACGGCGGCTGATTGAGACAGATTCGCCTCCGGGAGCGCATCGCGGACGGAAGACGGCGGCTGGCACGGCACCGGCGGGCGCGGCGGCGGAAGAGGCAGCCTGGTCGACCCGAGGATCGTCCCTGGAAACAGCTGATCGGGACAGATTCGAGCCGGGGGGCACGCTCGCTTTCGCGCAGCCCGAAGGGCAGATTGGCAACGCAGTGGAATCGTGCGGGGCGGGTCGCGCCAGGCGGACCGGCGCGCTGGGGGGGGCGGTTGGTGCGTCTCTCGGCGGAGGTTCCCAATGAGATTTGTTGCCCTGCTGCTGCTTGCCTCGTGTGTCTCGTTCGCCTGCGCGGCCGAGCCCGAGCCCGAGCCCGCCCTCGACGCCTGGCGCCCCTACGCCGGGGCGCTGGCCGACTCCCGTAGCCGCACCATCACCTCGGAAATCACCGGCCGGACCTACGAGATCTCGGTGGCCTTGCCGCTCGGATACGAGACGACCGAAGCTACGTATCCCGTTCTATACGCGGTGGACGCCAACGGCGAGCTCGGCACCGTGGTCGAAGCCGCCAGGCTCATGCGGTTCGACGGGATCGTCCCCGATCTGCTTATTGTCGGCATAGGCTACCCAGTGGGTCGATTCTTCGACGCCACTCCGCTCCGAGCCGTGGACCTGACCCCGACCGAGGATCCGGAGTTTCTCCGTTGGTGGTCGGAGGAACTCCCCGACTTTCCACCACTCGAGGGAACGGGCGGGGCGCCCGGCTTCCTGGACTTCATTCGCCAGGAGCTGATCCCCCTCGTTGAATCGGAGTACCGAGCGGAATCGTCCGGTCGCGCGCTCTTCGGTCACTCATTCGGAGGACTCTTCGCGCTCTACGCCCTGTTCCAGGGAGAGGGGACATTCGAGCGCTTCATAGTCGGGAGCCCGTCTCTGTTCTGGGATGATCGGGCCACGTTCGACTTCGAGGCCGCGTACGCCGAGACACACGCCACGCTCGAGGCAGACCTGTTTCTGGCCGTCGGCCTACTGGAAGCGCTCGACGGGGAGGAATACGCGATGGTGTCGAACGTGGAAGACCTGGCCACAATCCTCGAGGCTCGCAACTACGAGGGCCTGCGCCTGGAGACCATGTTTTTCGAGGACGAGACTCATACCTCGGTCATCCCGCCAACGGTGAGTCGAGGCCTGCGGGTGATATCCCAGGCGTGGGAGCGGTAATTCGGAGGAAGCCGGGAGCCGACAATGACGGCAGCCAAGACATCGGGCTCGTTGAGCGTAGCGAATCGGACATCCTATCAACCGGGGCCTATGCCGGTCATTGTGGGCAACGCCGTATTGCTCACCGCCCTGGCGGCCGCGGCGTGCGACCCGGCCGAGCCCTCCACCACCACCGCGTTCGTCGGCGCGACCGTGGTGGTCGGTCAGGACCTCGAGCCAATCGAGGGCGCCAACATCGTCGTCGACGACGGTCGCATCGTTTGCGTCGACACCCCGGAGCGCTGTCCTGCGGAGGGCGCGGGCCAAACGATCGACGCTCGCGGCAAGTGGATCATCCCCGGCCTCTTCGACAACCACACCCACGTGGCCGAGTACTCCTATATGCCGTGGGCGCCCCTGTTCCTGGCCCACGGCATCACTTCGCTACGGGACGTGGGCGCACGCACGGACTCCTCGCTCGCCCTGCGCGGGCGTTGGCAGGAGGAGCCGCTCGGTCCGAACCTCTTCATCGCAGGCCACCCGATCGACGGAGACCCGCCGAACTGGCCCGATGCTTTCCCGGACGTACCGCTGATCGTCCGGACGCCCGAGGAGGCAAGAGACGCGGTCCGCAGGGCGAAAGCCGAGGGCGTCGACTTCATCAAGCTGTACAACGCGCTCACACCCGAGGCGCTGGTTGCCGCAACCGAGGAGGCGCACGCCCTCGGCCTCAAGGTCACCGCCGACCTCTGGGGCTGGAACGCGCCCACGTCGGTCGCGTTGGAGGCGGGCATCGACGGGCTCGAGCACTACGTCGGAGAGCAACTCGACTTCGACCTGGGGACCGACGACAGACCCAGGCTCCTCTGGGGCGTCGAGGACGAGAAGCTGGGCGCGCTGCTCGACGAGCTGGTCGAAGGGCAGGTTGTGCTGACGGCCACGTGGGAGACCCTGCAGTACGAAGGCGGTTCGTTCCCCGACCACAAACCGACCTATCGGGCCCTCCCCGCGACGCTGCAGGAGATCAGCCGGGGCTGGTGGGACGATTGGCAGAAAAGCCCGGACAATTCTGAGGCCCAAATCGCCTTCTGGCGAACAGGGTTCATGGAGCAGGGCTGCCGCACCGTCTTGGAGCTGCAACGACGCGGAGGCAAGGTGGCGGTCGGCACGGACGCGTTCTGGTACGTCGCCTATCCCGGCGACATTCACGACGAGATGAGCCGACTGCAGGATTGCGGGCTGACGCCGCGCGAGGCGCTGGCAACAGCCACGACCACTCCTGCCGCCTGGCTCGAGGTCGACAGCCTCGGCGTCATCCAGGCCGGTGCCGTCGCGGATTTTGTCGTCCTTCTGGCGGATCCGCTGGATAACATCGACAACACGCGGCGCATCGACTTGGTGGTCCGGCGTGGCGTGACGCTTGGTCCCGACTCACTTCTGGTCGAGGCGAAGCGCTACGAACCCCCTCCGGCGGACCAATGACCCGGTTCGAGGTCGTCCCGATCTCACCCTCGCGGACCGATCCCGCCAGGCTGGATGCGCTTTCCTTTCCGACCGGAGACGACCGTGGCAATACGGCAGACGAGATTGGGTGAAGCGCTCGCTTCCCTCGGCGTAATCGGGTCGCTGATCTTCGTGGGCTTGGAGATTCGCCAAAATACCAAGGCCCTCGAAGCCGCGGCGATTCAGAGCATGACCGACGTGTTCCGCGATCAGGCTTACCTGTTCATCAACGACTCCTCACTGAATTCCCTGGTCATGAGGCCTCGCGGGGTGACCCGTCGATAGCAGCCTGGGCCACGTTTCCGCGGAAACGTGCGCGTCGCGTGCTGGACAACTAGCAGGGCGCGGCAATCCCCCTAGGCCGCGGGTCGCCCCTCCCCTTCGATCCGCTCCAGGAGGTCCTGTGCCTCCCTGACCCAGGGCTGAAGCTCGGGATCGGCGTCTTTCCAACGCGCGATGAAGTCGCGGTATAGATCGGCGGCCCGGTCGGTTGCTCCCAGCTGCTCGTAAGCGCTACCCAGCAAAGGAGCGACGTGAGGCCAATAAGGGCCGTCGCCCCCGATTATCCCTGTCAACCAGCGCGCTGCGTCGGCGGGGCGGCCGAGCTCCGCATAGATACGGCCGAGCCACCATTTGTGCTCTTGCCACTGTGTGGGCCTCAAGGACTCGAGAGTTTTGGCCGCTTCCTCACGTCTTCCCTCCGCCCAGTGGGCATACGCCTGCAAGGAGCCCAACTGGAATTCCCACTCGTCGGCCCGAACGGAGTCGGCTCGGGACCGAGCGGCCTCCAGGCGTTCGCGGAGTTCGGCCCTAAGGTCCTCGTACTGCGGCCAGCGTCCCCGATCGACGTAGTACGCCCCCAACTGATACGCTCCCAGCCGCAGCGTCTCTTCGCGGTTTTGCGCGAGAGCGGACCGGGTCACCTCCTCGAGCATCGCTTCGGGGACGGGCAAGCCGCTCTGCACGGCCCCGTGCAGACAAAGAAAGCGTGACTGGAAGGGCATGCGTTCATCCGCCGCGTACGAAATCAGGCTCTTCCAGCGTCCAGCGCGTAGGGGGACCGAGTTGCATAGCTCGAACGGCAGTTCGCCGAGACCATCGCTCTGGCGCAGGAGGTACGCTTCGCCGAGCTCGAAGGAACGGCTCGCGAAGGCCAGCATGCCTCCCCATTGGCCGAGACTCACAAGTGTGGCCACGGCCGAGTCCGGAGGCATGGCGGGAAGCGCGCTCCCGAACTCGTATCGCCAGATCAGCCGATGCCCCAGGTCCATTGGAGAGCCCGCGTGTACGGCGCCGAAACGCTCGATCAAATACGCGGCGTGGGCGCTGTCCCCTCTGGCAAAGGCCTGGTGCAGCGGGTGGAACAAGTAGAGGCCGCTCCCCGGCTCCAGCTCGACCGCGCGCTCCAGCGCCGTGGTCGCCTCGTCCAACCAGTCCGGACTGTCAAGAAGAACGCCCTCGTGGAAGAGTACCTCGCCGAGCGCATTCCAGGCTTCCGCGTCCTCGGGATGCTGGCGCACGAACGCCCCGAGGTCGTCGAGCGGCTCAGTGGATCGACCCCGCGTCGTCGCAGTCGTCATCCGGGAGAACAGCACCTGTCTGTCGGGCAGCGAACCGGTTCGCGCTTTCTCCAGGTGCGCGGAAGATCGGTCCCCTAGCCCGAACCAGGAAAGCGCCTGTCCGAGGCGATAGTGCGCAAGTGCGAACGTCGAGTCCTCCTCGACCGCCGCCTCCAGGGATGTTACCGCGCGTTCGAAGTCTCCCCGCCGGTAGTGCGCTTCGCCTTCCAAATACGCGGCGAGCGCCGCCGGCGAACGAGTGGTTACCCCCGCGAGATTGAAAACGTCCGCGCCGTCGCCGCCGACCGTAGTGAGGGTCTTCACCACTTCGACCGCGAGCCCGTCCACGAGCGTCCACACGCTGTCGCGCGCTCCTTCCACCCGTACCCGTCCGAGCGGCTCCCCGGAGGTCGTCTCGAACAGCTCGCCTGCAAGCCGGATATCGCCCCCCAGCGCGACCGCAGAGCCGGTCAGCGCGTAGCTGCCGCCGCTAGCCCGCGCGATCTCCAGCGCCAGGGCCAGGTCGGCGCGCTCGCCCGCGGCGACTCCTCGATCCCAGTGCGCAAGGACCGTATTGGCCGCGATCGGTCGCACCCCGGCGGCGGAGTGAAGCGTCGTCGCGAGGAGAAGCGGCACTCCTTCTCGGAGGTCGTCGAGGGCAGCATCGTTGACGTCGAACGGGAGGATTGCTATGCCCGGCTCAGCGTCCCCCGAGGCCAGTTCCTCCGGCGCGAGGCTCCGACCGCGGTCCTGGATCAGCACGTAGAGGCCCGCGAAGCCGAACAACAAAGAGAAGGCGAAAACACCACCGAGCAGGGCTCTCGCCCACGTGAGGTGGGGCACGCGACCCCGTAGGATGGATTCCTTGAGCTCGCCCAGGCTCAGGTCCCACGAGCCGGGGAGCTCCCCCGTCGCTTGACGCTGCTCCAGGTGCGACTGCACCCACGCCGTCGCCAGCGTGACGGCCAGGCCCACGCCCAGCAGAAGCAGCGTGATCGGGCCGATCGATGCGGGCAGATTCAGCGACTCGCGGAGCTCACCCACCACCTGCAGGATCACCCACGAAAAGCCGAGGTAGACGACCAGTATCTGGCCGAACCGGCCCTGGCGCATTCGGGTCCAGAAGCCGGGGTCGGCTCCCGAGCCGTCTTCCTCCGGGTGCTGCGATCGGGTCATCGGCGGCCTCATGGTGCGGTAGCCGTTCAAAGCTCCAATGTGAGGGCATGACGAGCAAGCCCACGGTGGGCCGCCACGTTTCCGCGGAAACGTCCATGCCATCTTGCCGCTGCCCTCGCCCTTTCCTACGCTCCACCCCGACATGTCCAGCCTTTTCAACGAACTCAAGCGCCGGAACGTCGTCCGGGTGGGCGTCGCCTACCTGGTAATCGGCTGGGTGCTGGCGCAGGTGGTCGACGTCATCGCCGAGCCGCTGTCGCTGCCCGACTGGTTCCCGACCGCCGTCATCGTCCTGCTGGGCGTCGGCTTCCCCATCGCGCTGATCCTGGCCTGGGCCTTCGAGCTCACCCCGGAGGGCCTGAAGCGGAGCGACGAGGTCGATCCCACCCAGTCGATCACGCCGCGGACCGGCCGCAAGCTGAACTACGTAACCGCCGGCGCGCTGGTAGTGGCGCTGGGCTACATCGCCTGGGATGCCACGCACGAAGCGGCCGCGGCGCTCGATCCCAGCGTCGAGCGCTCGATCGCCGTGCTGCCTTTCACGGACATGAGCCCCGCGGGTGACCAGGCCTGGTTCGGCGACGGGGTAGCCGACGCGATCCTCCACGACCTCGCTCAGTCGGACGACCTGAAGGTCATCTCCCGGTCGTCCTCTTTCACCTTCCGGGACACCGTCGACATCCCCACCGTCGCCCAGGCGCTTGGCGCCCGCTTCGTGCTGGAGGGATCGGTCATGCGCGCCGAGGACCGGGTGCGCGTGATCGCCCAGCTCATCGACTCCCAGACCGACAGCCACGTCTGGTCGGAGACGTTCAACCTGGACCTGGACGACATCTTCGCGGTCCAGGACGAGATCGCGGGCGAAATCGCAGAGGCGCTGAGCGTGAGCCTCGGCGCGGGGGAGCGAGGTGGGCAGCCGCCCCCCAGCCTGGATACCTACGACCTGATCCTCCAGGCCCGCGCGGCGCAGACCGATCGCACGGGCGAGGGCATCCTGCGGTCGGTCGCGCTGCTTGAGGAGGCGGTTCGCTCCGCCCCGAATTCGGCGGACGCGCTGGGCGAGCTGGCCATGGCGCGCCTTCTGCCCGTGTACTGGGCCAGGGATACATTGCCACAGCAGGACTACGATGCCTTTCACGCAGGCGCCGATTCGGCCGCGTCAGCGGCGCTGGCGATCAATCCGACGGACGTAGAGGCGCTCCTCGCCGCCGGGAGCATTCTCACCCTGGACTACGAGTTCGAGCGTGCGGAAGAGCTCTATCTGCGTGCGCTCGAGGTGTCGCCCGGCTCCGCCGTGGTGTTCAACTGGTACGGAGACCTGCTCCAGTTCTGGGATCGGCTGGAAGAGGCCATGACGGTTGAAACGCGCGCCGCCGAACTCGATCCGCTGCAGCCCGCGAACCACATGAACCTGGGCAACGTGTACGAGGAGATCGGAGACGATGCCGCTGCAGCAGAGGCATATCGGAGATCGCTGGAGCTGTCCCCGACTCTGCTCTTTCCACGGGCAGGTCTGATGGTCTCTTTGTACAGGCAGGGTGCGCTGGACGAGATGGTGGAGGTCGCGAGGGGGGACCCCGATCCTGGTCTTTGGCCATCCCACCTTCGGGGGGCGCGCATCCTCCGAGGCCTGGCCGGCGAGGACAATTCCGACGCGCGCGCGGACCTGGTCGCGTGGGCCGGTGAGGTCGACAGCTCCGACCCGGTACGCACGCACTGGGTCGGTCGCCTGCTTCTGCTGGCTGGTGAGCGCGATCTGTGGGCGTCGCTCGATAGTCAGTGGAACGGACAACCGGAGCCGTGGGGTGGCTGGCAGATCGATACCCACCCCGACACCCTGGCCGCGCACCCCGGCTACGCCGCCTACATGAGGTCGCCGCCGCGCGACAAGCTGATCAAGGCGCGGGGGCACTGGGAGGAGGAGTGAGGTCTGGAGCTCGGATCGAAGGCATCGTACAGTCCGGGCACGGCGACGCAGCGCACTGGCTCACGGTGTTCTCCGAGGCCTACGAAGCGAAGCTCGGGACGCGGATGTTTCCCGGCTCGCTCAATCTCCTGTTGGCTGCTCCATTCGACTGGTTCTCGGCGGAACTGCAGGACGGCATCATCCCGTTCGGGCGGGATGAGATGGGCGGCGAGCGCGACGTCCTTCTTTATCCCGCATGGCTTCCCGAGCTCGATGCCACGCTCGGTTTCATTTGGACGACGACGATCGGCGCATCGGACCGACCCGACGTCAGGGTCGTCGAGTTCATCTCGGAGGAGGGCCTGCGGGATCGCTTTGGACTGCAGGACGGCGATGTGGTGGTGCTCCAGCTTGGCAGAACCGGAGGTGAGTCTACCTGAGCTCGTTCGCCGCCAGATAATCCCGCGTAATCGCCAGCGCCGACTCCGCGTCCAGGTAGCCCAGGCGTTCCAGGTAGTCGTCCACGGTTCCCGTGAGCACGTAGCTGTAGTGCAGCGGAATGGCGCCGGGCTCGCTCTCGTTCACGTACTTGATCAGCGAGCTGGTGCAGTTGTTGGTCGCGGTGTTGTACCAGCGGGGCGTGATGGCTAGATCGCCCGTTTCCTGCGCCAGCTTGACGAAGATGCGGGCGCGGTATTCCTCGGGGATCTCCAGCCTGTAGCGCGTTAGCGGGTAGTCCAGATACTGGACCCGGCGCGTCACGAGGTCCCTCTCGGTCGCCCACACGTGGGTCACCTCGAAGGCCCGCAGCATCCCGCCGATCAGCGAATACTCCTCTCCCGACTCGCGCCGCGTCTCGACGGACAGCCCCAGGTAGCGAGCGGGCCCATAGCTCGCATCGAACTCGAAGACCAGGAAGGTGTGGGCGATCAGGCCGGCGTCGTCGAGCTGCTGCTCGTACATCCAGATGTCGACGATATCCGCGGGATCGAAGGCAGCGTCGAGATAGGACTGCGACACGATCGAGTCCTCCGCGTAGCGCCAGTTGCGGACCCTGCTCAGCGCCACCGGTCCGTCGTCCGCCATTTCGACTCCGGCAAGAATGCGAACGTCTTCGTCCCAGTCCCGGCTCAGGGACGGCCGCCGCAGCGCCAGGAACACCACGAGCGCTATCGTGCCGAGAAGCACGAGCAAAGACGCCAGCTTGAAGAGTTTCCGCATTCGATACGCCCGAGACCTCGACCCACGACCGCGGCGCGGCGCCGCCGTGCCGCCCGCCGCAGATCCATGATCACATGGGACATCCTCGCGGGCAACGACGCGAGCCCTTCGAGCGAGCCAGCGCCGAGGATTCGTCGATCACTCGACTCCGCGTGCCTCCAGCATCAGGACCGCGCGCGTATACAGCAGCTCGAAGCCGTTCCGCTGGACGTTCCTCTGCGACAGCGACCCGGGCTGTGTGGTCACGACCGCCACGTCGCAGCCCGCCCGGGCCGCGACGGCGAGGCGATGAGCCAGCAGGGCCGCCTGGACTCCCCGACGTCTGTGCGCAGGGACGGTCGCGGCGCCACACAACTGGGCTACCCCCTCGCCGAGGCGCATGCTCGCGCCGCCCGCGGGGTTGCCATCCCGCCGGGCCAGGTAGCGCAGGAAGCCCTCGGCCCCGGCCATGTCGCCGATGGCCTGCTCCAGTGCCTCCCGGGCGAACGATTCGTGTGCTGGCAGACCCTCGTCGTTCGGGCTGAGGAAGCCGGTGACCACGGCGTCCAGCCAGACGTCGAAGTCGGCCTCGTCGCTCGCGCGGATGTCCAGACCCGGGCTGTCTCCGGCCGGTCCATCCGACAGCTCTCGACCGAGCACGTTCTCGAAGCCGACGAGCCGGTAGCCGCGGCCCGTGAGCAGCGCACCGATCGACGGGTCGGCCAGGCAGGATAGCTCCACGTGCACGGGCGACCCTCGCTCGGCGTAGAGTCGCTCCACTTCCTCGAGCTCCGCCACGGACACCGGCCCTTCGAAGCCCAGACCCGCAACCTTGTTCAGCGGCGAGCCCTCCCCGGCGTAGGTGGCCACTCCGCCGGCCAGGGACAGCACCATCGCACTCGCAGCGGGCCGCGACCGCTCGACTGCACGCCCCGAATCGGCCATGAGGCCGGCTTCGACCCGCTCGATCCGGGCGGCCAGCTCGGTGGTGGCGAAGAGCATGAGAGCGATCCTCGGGTTTTCAGTGTCGATTCGCGGGCCCATGACGCGCCTCAAGATAGCGCGCTGGCTCGCCCCGCGTCTCCGCGGAGACGTCCCATCCAGGTATCGGCGCAGCCGTCCCTTCGCTTGCCGCGGATCGAGCCGTGCCCTCAGCTTACCCGCCCACACATCAGGAGGGGAGGCCAGCCGTTGACGCCGACGACACCATCCGCAGTCGCGCTTCGATCTGCAGGGTTGATCGGCCGCTGCGATGCGCTCCGAGCTCCTTACCCCCGACGTGCAGAAGCTGATTACGTATCAGACCCAGCGCGTCGGCGGGACCGTGGAGATCGCGGGGATAGTCAGGGTCATCGCCGAGGACTTGAAGCAGACTCTCACGGACGAGCTCGAGGCGACGCGATGAGGCTGCTGAAGCCGCCCCGAGCGGTTATCGCCGCGATCGAGGCCCCGGTGGGGCTGGTCGACTAATGGAGATCTTCGAGTACGTCAGCGTCCTCACCTCGATCATCATCGGGCTGGGCCTCGCCCACCTGCTGCGCGGCGTGGCCCACATCATCCAACACCCCGGCAGGGAACGGGTCTACTGGATCCACCTCCTTTGGGTCGCCTTCACGTTCTTCTCCCTCATCTTCTGGTGGTGGTGGGAATTCAGGTTGGGGGAGGTGGAGGTCTGGCGGTTCGAGATCTACGCCTTCGTGGTCCTGTACGCGGTCGTGATGTACATGTTGTGCGCGATGCTCTTCCCGTCCGACCTTTCCGACCACGACGGATTCAAGGGTTATTTCCACTCCGTGCAGGGTTGGTTCTTCGGACTGCTGATCGCCTCGCTGTTGATCGATCTGGTCGACACTCTGATCAAGGGCACCGACTACTTCAGGAGTCAGGGCATCGAGTACCCCGTGACCACGGCGGTCTTCTTCGCCCTGTTCTTGGCAGCCGCGTTCAGCCGCAGCGAGCGGTACCACGCCGTAGTGGTCGTCCTTGCTTTTTTCTACCGGGCGTCGCTTGCGGTCAGGCTGTTCGGAACGATGGGCTGAGGGGCACCAGGGCCCCCCTCGGCCGGCCGGGTGCCCCGCCTACGCCCGGCCGGCCGAGGACGCCTCGTCAGGGCACCGAGATGGCGATGTCGTACAGGTTGTCCTGGTGACCGTTGCAGATGCGGCTGAACGCCGCGCTCAGTCCGGGGTTCTCGTTGAACGCGTCGATGATCCCGTTCCGAGCCTCCAGCAAACTCGCGTGAGTCGGGCCGTCCAGCGCGAGTAGCCTTCGGTACTTCCCTCCCAGGAAGTGCTCGTTCCAGGACCAGCTGTTGACGAGGCCGGCCTCTACCTGCGCTTCCAGAGCCGGCATCATCATCTCCTCGAAGATCAAGTCGGCGGCGGCCTCGACGCCTTCGTCACACACCCAGTAGATCGAGAGCGCCGCCTCGGCGCGCTCCTGAGCGACTTCCTCCACGGGTGCAGAGCTCATGGCACTGATCCACACGTAGTCCTCGTGGGAGGGGCAGGCGTTGCCCAGGGTCTCGAACGTCTCAGGGTTCTCCTCGGCCAGTTGCTGGCCACTCGATTGAAGCGCCGAGGTGATGGCCTCGTAATCGGAGCCCACGTAATAGAGCAACAGATCCCAACTGTTCCCGGTCTTGTGGGTGGCCGCACCCCACGCGGTAATCGCGCCGCCGTCCATGTGGGTCTGCATGAGCGGGCCCCAGTCCTGGGCGATCAGATCGACCACGTTGGCCAGGGTGCCGCAGTCCCAGTAGCTGGCGTAGACAACCGGGCGTTCTTCGTCCTGCGCGTTGAGGGATCCTGCCGCGGCTCCCGCCGCGATGAAGGCCAACCAGACAAGCAGCGTCACGCGTCTCATGGCGTCCCTCCTTCTGGGGTGTGTGGCGGGGGAGCCAACTTATGGGAGCGGCTACTCGACTACCAGCAACGGCCCGGCAGGGGTGGACCCTCGGGTTGCTCCCGATCGGGCCCCTCCGCATCATGGAATGGCGTGAGTTCGGCTCTTCCGACCCCGGGAGCTCTCGTGGATAATGGGCGCTGAGCCTCCAGGATCGGCGACGATCCCGTGGCCGCGGATCCTGATCGAAGGAGCCGTAGTCGTACTCAGCATCCTTCTGGCCTTCGGTATCGACGCGGCCTGGGACGACCGGCAACTCGCCGCAAAGGAGGCCGAGTACCTGACGGCGCTCCGAGTCGAGATGGCGCTGGCCTCCGAAGAGTTGGCCGAGGATCACGGGCGTCGCGATGCGTGGATCGCCGATGCGGATTCGATCCTGGGTCAGATCCCGGTGCGGATCGCGCCCGACTCGGCGGTGAACGTGTGGATGCAGGACGTCAGCATGTTCATGTCGCGCTTCTTTCCTCCGTCCTCGGTACTCGGCGACCTCGTGTCGTCCGGCAACCTCTCGACCCTGTCCTCCCAGGAGCTGCGCTTCGCGCTCCTCACCTACGAGCGCGGCCGGGAACGGGTCAATTTCCTGGAAGACTGGGCCCGGGAGGTGGACGAGGATGGGCTGCGCCCCTACCTGACCCGCAACTTCCGCTGGACATCCGAGAGGCCGCTGCCCCTGGTCGATGGCAGGAGTCTGCCCCGGGACCCGCTGGAGCCCGTTCCGCTCCCGCCGGGGGCGTTGGACCGGATTCTCGCCGACCCGGAGTTCGAGAACCTGATCCTCATCAAACGGCAGAGGCTGGCGATCCTCCAGCGACGGTCGGCGCAGCTGGGGGAGCTGATCGCCGATGTGATCGAGTTGAGCGGGAGCGACCCATGAAGCAGCTCCAGAGCGCTCTGTCCGGCCTGGTCGTGATCGTCATCGGCGTGCTCCTCGCGCTTGCGGGCGAGGCCGCGTGGGCGGAGCGAGGGGAAAGGGCTCGGGAGCAGGAGATCCTCGCGGACCTGCTCGAGGAATTCCGCGAAAACGAGGCGCGTCTTCTCACCGACATGGAGACCAACCGGCAGGCGCGCGCGGCGGCCGACATCTGGGTCCAGGTCGTATTCGGCGAGACCTCGGTCCCGCCCGACTCGCTGTTCGCGCTCGCCGACGCGGCGCAGGGCGACGCGCGCTTCGATCCCGTGACCGGGGCGCTGCGCAGCCTGGTGGACGGAGGCGAGCTGGGGGTCATCCGCAACGACGAGCTGCGGCGGGCCCTGGCGGGCTGGAGCGACCGCGTGGAAGAGGCGCGCATGACCGCTGCCTCCTACGACAACCTGCGCTCCAACCTCTCCCCGCTCATCTACTCGCTGAATCCCGGCGAGCCGATAGGCCCGGGTCCGGGCACGGCCGTCGAAATGGCCGCGGCGGCGTCGGGCAGGCACAACTTCCAACTCACGGCTCTGGCCGAGCGCATCGGGGAGATCATCGCGTTGGTCGAGAGCGAGATGGAGTAGAGTCGATGACCTCCAGGGAGGGCCGGAGGTCCGGGTCACATAGCGCCATGGCGGCGCCCCGCGTGGCGGCGATCTTCGATGCCGCGAGGCCCGCGCGACCGAGCGCCTGATTGCTGACACACGCCGGGATCACAATTACGTTCTCGAGTCCACACACGTACGGTATGATCTATGGCAAATATCTTCTCCGTCTCCAGGCTCCGCGCCAATCTCTACCGAGTGCTGGATCGCGTGCTCGAGACCGGTGTCCCGGCAGAAGTCGAGCGGAAGGGGCGTCGGCTTCGGATCGTCCCCGCGGAGACGGGCAGCCGCCTGGCGAGGCTCAAGCCGCACGCCGGGTACCTCGCCACCGACCCCGAGGAGCTGGTGCACCTCGACTGGTCGGGCGAGTGGCGTCCGTGATCTTTCTGGACACCCACGTAGCGGCTCGGCTTGCGCCGACCACACCGACCCAGCACCCTCGGTCCGGGGCACCGGACGCGGGCCCCGCCATCCCTCGATATCGATCGGAGTGACGATGCGCTCGATCAACGCGGCTTCATCGCTCGCGCTTCTCGCGCTCATCCTGGCAGCCGCGGGCGCGTGTAGCCCGGCCGCCAACGACGACGCCAACGATGCCGCCGAGTCCGCCGCCGCCGCTACCGCCGCCTCCTACCTCTACGTCTGGACGGCCGCCGAGGTGGAAGGCGAGAGCGACTTCCTGGCCGTGATCGACGCCGACCCGGCGTCCGGGCGCTACGGCGAGGTCGTCTCGAGCGTGCCGGCCGGCGTGCGCGGCGACGCCCACCACTCCGAGCACGTCATGCCGGAAGGCGACCACCTCTTCGTCAATTCGTTCGACGCCGGCGCGAGCTTCGTCATCGACCTGTCCGACCCGCTGGACCCCAGGGTGGCGGCCGCGTTCGAGGAGATGGGCGATTACAACTACCCGCACACGTTCGAGCGGCTGCCCAGCGGCAACGTGCTGGCGACCTTCCAAACCAAGGGCGCCGAGCACGACGTGGCCGGTGGCCTGGTGGAGCTCGACCCGATGGGCGGCTTCGTGCGCGCCGCCGACGCCGCCGACCCGGTCGACCCCGAGCTGCGCGCCTACAGCGTCACGCCCATCCCCAAGCTCGACCGCGCGGTCAGCACCACCACCGACATGCGCGGGGAGGTGGACGGCCGCTCGTTCCAGGTCTGGCGGCTCTCCGACCTGACGCTGTTGAAGACCGTCATGCTGCCGCCCGGCCCCGGCGGCTACGAGCACGGCTACCCGGCCGAGGTGCGGCTCCTGCCCGACAGCGTCACCGCGATGATGACGACGTTCGCGTGCGGGCTGTATCGGCTGCGCGGCCTCGAGACGGACCAGCCGAGCGCCGAGTTCGTGAGCGCGCTGCCCTGGACCTCGGGAGGACAGAACCACTGCGGCATCCCCGCCACGACCGACGACATCTGGCTCCAGACCTACGCCAACACGGAGGGCTCGTCGCTGATCTCCATGGACATATCCGACCCGTCGAACCCGACGGTGCTCGATGAGCTGGACTGGGACGGCGACTGGACCCCCCACTGGATCTCGATCGAGCCGGGCGGGGAGCGCGTGGTGCTGACGTCGGGGGAGGGGGAGACCAAGTACCGGGTCCTGATCGTGAGCCTGGATCCGGCAACGGGAGCGCTCGCGTTCGACGAGACGTTCAGGGACCCCGGCTCCGAGCAGATCGGGGTGAGCTTCGAGCGGATGTCGTGGCCGCACGGCGAGGCGGGGACGGGGAAGCCGCACGGGGCGGTGTTTTCGCGGCGTTAGCGGGGGCGCGGAGCGGGTGGCGAGCGGCCACATTTCCGCGGAAACGCGTCATCGGGTCGAAGCGCAGTACGCACGCTCGACCGCCGCGGAGGCCTACATCGACTCCGCGGCCGGTCGAGTCGCGTAGTGGAACTCAGGCGGCGATCTCCTCCACCATGGCGGCGATGTTGGCCTCCAGGCTCTTGGGGTCACTGGCGTACTGCGTCCCGAACTGCCGCGCCATCGAATCCGTAAAGATCTCCTCCGTCCCCGCTTCGATCCCGGCCAGGATCACGTCGGCCACCGACCGCGGCGACGCCTTGTCCCAATCCAAAGGTTCGGCCATGTCCGTGTCGACCGGACCCGGGTAGACACCGAACGTTCGCGTGCCCTGGTCGGCCAGCAACAGGCGCGTCGCCTGCGTCAACGAATGCAGCGCGGCCTTGGACAGGCTGTAGCTGAGGAACAGCGGGAAGTTCACCAGACCCGCCACCGAGATGACGTTCACCACGGCGCCCCCGCCGTTGGCCGCCAGCACCGGCGCGAACGCCCGCGTGACGTCGAACGTGCCCAGCACGTTCACGTCGTACTCCCGGCGGCCCGCGTCGAACCACGCCTCATCGACGAAATCCCCGCCCATGAACTCGGCGACGCCCGCGTTGTTGAACAGCAGATCCACGTCCGTGGCCGACGCCACCGCGGCGCGCACCTGGTCTCGGTCGGTCACGTCGATCAAGACGGGCTCGACGCGGTCGCCATACCGCTCGACCAGGTCGGTGACGGCCTCGAGCCGACGCGCCCCCACGTAGACCTTGCCGGCCCCGTGATCCAGGAGCGACTCCACGAGCGCGCGTCCGATCCCGCGATTGGCTCCCGTCACCAGAGCCACGCTACCATCGATCTTCAAGCTAGACATCGATCCCTCCTCTGATTTTTGTTCAAACGGTCAAAAACTACGGAAAAAAATCAATCGAGCCGGCTCAGGAGTTGGTTGACCACGCTCGCCAACTCATCCAGCGTCATTCCGGACTTCGAGAGCACCGCGAGCCCATAGGTCTGCGACAGCAGCATGCGCGCGGTGGCCGGCACGTCGAGTGAAGCCGGCAGGTCCCCGTCCGCGACCGCGTTTCTCAACGCGTGCTCGAACGCCCCGATCACCCCGTCCTGATTCGCCCGACAAACGCGGGCGATCGGAGCGTCGCTCTCCCCGACCTCCAGGATAGAGTTGGCGATCATACACCCGCGCCGCTCCTCGACGGGAGCGACGAAGTCGAGCACCCGCCTGAAGTAGGCCCGAATCGCCTCGAGCCCCGCGCCCGGCGCGAGCAGCAGGGAAAGAAACTCGCCCCGGTTCTGCTCCGCGTACCACTGCAGCGACCTGAGGAACAGCGCGTGCTTGTCGCCGAACGCGTTGTAGATGCTCTGGCGACCCATGCCCATGCCGGCCTCCAGCTCGGCCACCGACGTCCCGTCGTAGCCGTAACTCCAAAAGAGCTGGGCCGCGGCCTCGAGGGCCGTGTCCTCATCGAACGCCTTGGGACGTGCCATGGCGCCAACGTAGTAGTTTTATAACGATTGGTCAAGAATGGTTTTGGGCTGCAGCGAATGGTGCGACGGCCAGCCGGCGCGGGTGGGCCCGGAGCGCGTCCGCGACCCACCCGCGACCCACCCGCGACGCCGAAGCGCCCTACGGCGAGACCGTCACCTCCATGAAGAATTGGTCGTTCGCCGCATTCGGATCCGTCGGGCTTCCCGGGAAGACCGTGGCGAACACCTCGGCGGTGCCGGCCGCTCCGAACGCAACGTCCACGAGGACCGGCGCCGTGGCACCCGGGAGGATGTCCGACAGGACACAGCGCACTGACAGCACGGCCGGGTCCATCGACTCGTCAGCGCAACCGCCCGGAAGCCCGTTCGGGAGGGACGGGTCTCCGCCCTGCACGAAGAACTCGACTTCGGCTCCCGTCGCGGTGTTGAACTGCGACAGGTTGTGCACCTGCACCTCGTAGGGCGTGGGCGCGCCGACGGCCACATCGGTCGGCCCGGCGACGAAGACCCCCAGGTCCGCTTCCGCCGCCGAGGCATCCGCGACCTCCAGTTGCATCATCAATTCGTTGTCAGCGGGGTCGAGCTCTTCCACCGACGCCGCCGGCGTCACTCTCACCAGGGCCTGCAGCATCTCGCCCGCGGTGCCAGCGACGATGCTCACGCCCCTTCCTCTCCCGGTGAGCTCGGCGAGCGCCGTGATCGGGCACTCGACGGCGATGTCGGCCGCCGAGCTCCCCGATATGTCGAGGCAGGGGAGCACCACGGGGAACTCCAGGGTCACGTCGCCGGTGAGCTCGAAGAGCAGCGTGCCGTCGACCGCGGCCGTGGACATCGCGTTGCGCATGATGAAGGTGAAATTCCCCCCGACACCAACGACGGGCGGGTTGGGGTTCACCGTCAGGTCCGCCACCAGGTCCGCCTGCTCCACCACGGCGAGCCCGAACGCGCTGAAGTGGGGGACGTCGACGATGACGACGTCGTTCGCGGCGTCGAGCGATCCTCCATCGCCCAGGATCTCGAAGCCCCCGTTCATCAGCTGCACGGCCCGGATTCGCGCCTCCTCCCCAGGCGTGAGCCCGGCGCCAACGTAGGTCAGCGCGAGCGACGCGGGCGGATCGAACGTCAGGCCGTCTGGGCCGAAGTCGTACGCGGTCAGGACGGACGGATCAGGGCTCGTGGTGGGGGTCGCGGTGATGACGACGTCCTCCTCCAGAGAGCCCGCCGGGACGATCAACTCGTCGTCGCCGCCGTTCAGGTCCACCGTGCCTCCCGAGGCCGCCATCACCTCCTGCTCAACGCTGCACGGCGCGAGGGTGTGGACGACGTACGTCGCCCAGCCCTTGCCGGGCGCTATGGCCACGCCGCTGCCGCCCGGACCGGCCCCGGCCCACGCACCCTCCGGCTCCGCCCCGACCTCCGCGAACGCGGCGACCACGACGTCGCCGGAAAGGCCGGTTGCATCGATCTGCCAGATCACCTCGAGCAGCCCCTGGTGATTGGCCTTGTATGGGAACTTCCCGATCAACGGGTTGCCGGCCGGATTCGTCGGGATCTGCTGCGCGGCACCGACGTACAGAGCCGTCTTGTAGATCGGCCAGCCCGGGTCGGCTCGATACACCACGTAGAGGTCGTCCTCCCCGTTGAGGATCTCCACGCTCCCTACGGGGATCGATCCGTCGGCGACCAGCGTCGCGACGGTCGGGTCGCCGCAGGTAGCGCCCACGGTCGACACGATGCCGAGGTCCAGCGGCAGGCCGAGGTCGGCGGGCCCGACCGGGCCTTCGGAGTCGCAACTGAACAGGACGGCCACGAACGAGAGTGCGGCCAGCGGCAGGTAGCGGCGCATTGTGTTCTCCATCGACCAGGGGGGAGCCTCGCGGAAGGCCGGCGCGGACGAGAGCGGCGATCGGCGTACCGGCGTCTCATGTGGGAGAACGGAAGAACGGGGTGGGGGCCGCCACGGGGGTGGTGGGCGGCGTGAGTCGGGAGTGATCCAGCGAGCCGCGTTTCCGCGGAAACGCGCGACCGGCGCGCGGACCCTGGCGGGCCTCGGGGCGGGCGACCCGTTCGCGGTGGGCCCGGCGGAATTGTAAGGTCAGGTATGGGCGAGATCATGATCCGACCCCGTACCGAAGCGGACGACGACGCGATCGTCGAGGTCTGGACCGCCGCCAGCCTGATCGCGACGCCCTTCCTGTCCCCGCAGTTCATGGCGGACGAAGCGGAGCGGATACGGACGATGTGGCTGCCCAAGGCCGAAACATGGGTCTACGAGGTCGAGGGGGCGGTGGGCGGTTTCATGTCGCTGATCGGCAACGAGGTCGGCGCGATCTTCGTCCACCCCGACCGCCAGGGCCTCGGCATCGGCCGGGCGCTGATGGACCACGCCGTGGAGCTACGCGGCTCGCTCGTTCTGGACGTCTTCCAGGACAACGCCATCGGCCGGCGCTTCTACGACCGCTACGGATTCAGATTCGACCGCGAGCACGTGCACGAGGAGACCGGGCGGACGCAGCTGCGGCTGACGTACGAGCCGGGCGACTGATCCTGTGACGCGACCTTCTGGAGGAGCCAACCCCATGTCCAAGATCCTGGCCCGCGGCGCGCTCGCGCTGTCCCTGTGCCTTCTCGCGTCGCCCGCGGCGGCGCAGGATGCCCCTGCCGTCTTCGATGCCGTATTCCCCGAGGGCCGACTGACCGCCGCGCTCGACAGCCTCATGGACGCCGTCGAGCTCGCCCCGGACGAGAACATCCGCGTGGTCGATCTGGGCCGGGGCGAGATGTCGAGCCACCACCTCGTCTTCATCCGCGGCGATGAGACGCCGCACACCCACGACGACCGTGACCTGTTCGCCATCGTCCTGCGCGGCTCCGGCGCCATGCTGCAAGGGGAGGACGAGCGCCCCGTCGGCGAGGGGTCGATCGTGTTCGTCCCGCGTGGGACCGTGCACGCCTTCCTCAACCGCGGCGACGAGCCGGCGGTGGCGTTCGTCATCTTCGGGGCCGCGCCCGAACAGGGATAGATCGGCGAGCCAACACGTGTCGTCGGTCTTGCCGTCTTTCGCGGAAGCGGTCGAGAACTGCGATTCCGTGGCGGCGCGATGAGCGGCCGCCCGCCAGGTAGTGAGGCCTCGCGGGGTGACCCGTCGATAGCACTCTGGGCCACGTTTCCGCGGAAACGTGCGCGTCGCCTGCTGGACAACTGGCAGGGCGCAGCCATCGCCCTAGGCTGCGGGTCGCTTCCTACGTTCCTGCCCCGATCGCCTCCCGCAGGTCGTTGAGCCGGCCCTCCACGTCGCGCAGCTCGTCCAGCACGCTGGTGATGGACAGCGCCTGGGCCGCGACCCGCTGGCGCATCACCGGGTCGACCAACGCGGCGGTCGCGAGCGAGCGCGTCACGCGCTCGTTGTCCGGATCCAGAGACGACCGAAGTCGCAGGCCGTTGAGCTCGGCATCGACGGACGCGTCCGAGATCTTCTCCCAGCGCTCCACCATCACCGCCTGATCCACCTCGATCTCGCGCATCATGCCGGGCCAGGCGGCGATCCTCGACCGGATCTCGACGTCGGTCACGAGGTCGAGGCCGCCGGCGATGATGGCTTCGGTGGCGCCCAGGCTCGGGTCGAAGGTCATGCCTCCGCCGAGCGCCCCGAGCGCGAACGCCAGCGAGTCGGTGGGGACCGCGTCCGCAGCGCCCGGCTCGATGGACAGGAAGTAACGCGCCGCCTCGACCCGCCCCTCGTTGAAGGCGATCACCGAGTCGAGCTCGACCGACGCGTTGCGCAGCTCCTCGGCGAGCGCCGCGAGCGCCTCGCGCTCCCGCCCGGCGTCGCCACGGCTGTCCCACCACGCTTCGAGCGAGAACGCGATCAGGATGGACCCGACGATCAGCAGGACGTCACGGAAGGCCGATCCCCAGGATCCGCCGATGCGGTCCATGAGGGAGGAGTGGTCGCCTGGGTTGGCTTGGGTCACGCGCGTCTCTCCGGTTCCCGATGCCCACGCCACGAGATGACCGGCAATCTACCCGCGGGACGCCATGGCGCCATCGGCCGAGATTGTCTGGGGACCTGCCGCGCAGTCTCGCGACCCGGGAGCGGCGCTAACTCCCGCCCACCGCCTGGTACGTCTCCCCCGCGATGAGCGCCCCGCGCGCGTCGTGGTTGCCCACCGCGTTGCTGAAGTTCAAGGGCAGCGACCACTGGCGGTCGAAGCCGGTACGCTGCGCGGCGAAGAGCGCCACGTGCACGTGCGGCCCAGCGGAGCAGCCGCTGTCGCCGCTGAGCGCGATGACTTCGCCCTGAGCCACCTGATCGCCGACATCCACGAGGGCGCCGTTCGTGGTCAGGTGGATGTACGCCATGATGGTGCCGTCGTCGTGCCGGATGAAGACCAGGTTCTCCTGCATCTCGCCGCAGATGCGGGTGCCGTCGGCGAACTGCTCGCGCACGGCGACGACCTCACCCCCGCGCGACGCGACGAGGGTGTCTCCGATCGCCGTGTCGAGGTCGTAGGCGAACCAGTTCACGTGCCCGCCCGAAGTGTTGCAGTTGCCCTGCTGCAGCAGTTGGCTGCGCCCGTTGAGGTACGGGAGGATGTACAAGGACTCGATCGGGTCTCCGAACGACTGCGTGCAGTCGATTTCGCCCGGCGCCACGCTGAGCGTGAAGTCCTGCCGGGTCTCGGCCTGTCCGTCGGTGGCGCGCAGCGTGACCGCGTGGTCCCCGAGGTTGTTGAAGCCGGCCAGGCCGCTCAACCGGTTCTGACCACCGTCGAACGTGATCCACGACGGAAGGCCGGCGGCCGACAGCGTGACCGGGTCTCCGTCGGGATCCGAGGCGGCGACGACGTAGGACCACTCCCGGTTGTGGTCGGCGACGGTGGGCGGAGAGGATGAGAAGGTTGGCGCCCTGTTCTGGTCGTCAGGTCCGGGGTCGACCACGTCCGATCCACAGGCGGCAACAGCGAAGACGATGGCCAGGGCGATGGCGATGCCCCGCTCCGAACCCCGATGAGTGACTCCGATCATGACTTCCTCCAACCGACCCGATTCCATCCAGGCTCGACGAGATCGAGCGCAAGCCGAGCGTACCGTTCGAAGCATCGGCGCGGGCCGCGTCCCGCGGAAGGGCGCGCGATAACCGGTCAGGTATGTTACCGGCCAAGTCTCTACTCGAAGGAGGGATACGGGATCGTGTGAAGTAGATGACGACGCAATCGTCGTCGGTCAGAGCGTGGGTGCATGGTGGCGTGCGGGTCGCGACCCGCCGTACGTTCATTCGCATACTCATCGAAGGAGAGGGCAGAGGCTGTGCTTACGAGCTCGCCCTACAGCCGTGCCTCGAGGCCTCCGCTCCGGCTCGTATCACTCGTGCTCGTCGGAGTGAGCGGCGCTTGCGCTTCGGCGGGTCGACCTGCCGAAGAACCGCTCGAGACGGCGCCCACGGAGGACGCCGCCGCGATGCCTGCCGCCTCGGACGATAGCACGAAACTCGCCGAACAGGTTGCGGCCGGGCTGAGGGTCTTCCGAGGGCAGTACTGTGGCGTCTGTCACGTGCTCGATACGGCCGGCACGGCCGGAACATTCGGTCCAACCCACAACGGCATGGGTGCGACCGCCGAGGAACGCATCAAGCAAGCGGCGTTCACGGGCCAGGCGGCAACGGCCGGAGAGTATATCCTGGAGAGCCTCGTCGATCCGAACATCTACATCGCACCGGGATTCGAGCGGACGCGCTTCCCGATGCCGGCCTATACGCACCTCAGCGAAGAGGAACTGAACGCCCTCGTGCAGATGCTGCTGAAGGAAAAGTAGGACCGCTTGCCACCCTCAGGAGGAAAGCAAGATGAGAAACGGAGTCGCCGTGGTGGGCATTGTGCTGGCGCTCGCGCTGGCGGCCATGCCGCTCGATGTCGATGCCGTCGCCGCTCAGGAGGCGGCCACGACGGTGATGGGCGAGTTGAATGGCCCCATGGGCGTGTTCGTGACCTCGGACGGCAGCGTTTGGGTGATCGACACGGGCGTTGGGGGCGACGAGGTACTCACGATCCCCAATCCCGGTACGGGAGTGGTGGGCGACTACGGATTCGGTGAGTCCTCGCGCATTCTCAGGCTCGCTCCCGACGGCGAGCATACCGAGGTCGCTCGCCTTCCCTCGCTTTACCTGGCACCGGGAGATGGTGCCGGCGGCTCCCGCGTGGCGGTTCTCGACGGTACGGTTTACGCCACCGTGGGAGCGTACTCCGTGGACCCTCCACCCGGCATGGCATCGGTCGTCAGGATCGACGACGGCCGGGCCATACAGCTCGTGAATATCTGGGATTTCGAGAGCAGCAATAATCCCGATGGTCTGTTGCCCGGGTCCAACCCCTATGGCCTCGCGGTCGGACCCGACGGCGACCTCTGGATGACCGACGCCGCGGGCAACGCTCTTTATCGAATAGATCCGGCAACGGGCGAAACCGAGGTGGTCGCGGTTTTCGAGGGGGTTCCCAGCCCGATACCGCACGCCGATCGGGGCGGCGTCATGGAAACCGACCCGGTGCCCACGGGCGTGACGTTCGATGAAGAGGGCAACGCGTACGTGTCGCTGTTGCCCGGGTTCCCTTTCGCTCCCGGGTCCTCGAAGGTCGTGAAGGTGACCTCCGATGGGGTGGTCACCGACTACGCGACCGACCTCACCATGCTCACCGATGTGCGCATGGCGCCCGACGGTCACCTGTACGCCGTCTCTATCGGCCTGTTCACGGATCAGGGACCCGTGCCCAACTCCGGCGCGATCATCCGCCTGCAGGAGGGTACGGCTTCGGAGGCGGTCGTGAGCGACCTCCTGTTCCCGACGTCGATCGACTTCAACGAGGCCGGCGATGCCTTCCTGACGATCAACGGCATCGGCGCGCCGGGCACCGGGGAGGTCGTAAAGTTCGAGGGGTTGGCGTCGGGATCGAGCTCGCGCCGCTGACGTGGCGCCCGCTCGAGGCGCGCAAGGATTCGCACTTCTCCTGGCCGTCGCCGCGCTCGCAGCGGCCCACGCCTCGGCCCAAGCGCCCGATAGCGTGCGCCCGATCTACGAGCTGGATGAAGTAGCCGTCGTCGCGCACAGGACGGCGACGGCGAGGCGGGAATCGGTCGCGGCGACCACGATCCTGACGCGATCGGTCATCGAGGGGCTACCCGCGCGCAAACTGCCCGACGTGCTCCGTTACGTGCCGGGACTGGTGTTCGTCGATCGTGACGGCGCCGGCGAGCTGTCGATGGCGATCGCTCGCGGGTTCTTCGGCGGTGGCGAGACCGAATATGTCATCGTGACCGTCGACGACGTGCCGATCAACGATTTGCGCACCGGCGCCGTGGAGTGGACGCAGATCCCGGTCGCCGCGATCGAGCGAATCGAGGTGCTTCGCGGAGCCGGCTCGACGGTCTACGGCGACGCCGCCATGGGAGCCGTCGTCAACATCGTAACGGAGAGCCCTGCGACTTCGGCCGCCCTGGCCGGGCGAGTGAGGGGCGGAGCCTGGGAGGACGTAGCGCTCGCCGCCAGGACCCGGCAGCGTATCGGCGACGCTTCCCTGGCGTTGGGAGCGGCGGTGGACCGCGGCTCCGGCTATCGGTCTCATTCGGAGTCCAATCACGTCTCCTCCTCCGCGCGCTATACCCGCAACTGGAATCGCACCGTAGCGTACGTTACCGGCTACTTTCAGCGAATCCAAAAGGAGGACCCCGGCCCGCTCCCTTCCGAGCTGGCGAAACGGGATCCGTTGCTAAGCAATCCGCTCTACGACTCGGATCGGCGTCGCACCAACGACGCGCGCCTGGGCTTGGGTCTTCGGCGAGAATTGAAGCCCGGCCACCAACTCAGCGGAGACCTGCGTCTGCAAGCCGTCCGCATAGACGAGACGAGCACGCTGCTGCTCGCGCCCTCCTTCGGCGACACTCAGCTCAACGAAGAGGATGATCTCGCCCTCTGGACCCGCCTCCAGTACAACGGGCGCATGGGATCGTCGGCCATCGTGGCCGGTACGGAGCTCGAGCGCGCGGGCTACGACAGCCGGTACTCCGATCCGGCCGACCAGACCAGCCCCCTGACCGCCGACTCGGGCGACCGCACCAAGATCGGCCTGTACTCCGAGGCTCAACGGCTCGTCGCCGGCCGCTGGCGCCTCTACGCAGGACTGCGCTTCGACGCCATCGCCGCGAGACACGACGCGCTCGGGGCGAGCACATGGTTCGATCAGTGGTCTCCGCGCGTCGGACTCAACCTCTCCTATCTGGCGGAAGAGCGGCGCGCGGGGAACTTCTATGCCGCGTGGACCCGCGCTTTCAAGGCGCCGACGCTGAGCCAGCTCTACGACGAACGCCAGATCCCGACCGGGCAGCCGGACGTGACCATCAATATCTCCAACTCGGACCTGCTACCCCAGCGATCGACCGGATTGGAGGTCGGCGTCCTCCAGAGGCTACCGATCGGGAGCGACCTGTTCCAAGTGGAACTTGCCCTTACGGCCTACCGGCTCGACCTCGAGGATGAGATAGACTTCGACCTGAGCACGTTCCGGTTCGGGAATATCCTGGAGAGTCGGCACGACGGCATCGAGCTGTCGCTCACCGCGTACCTGCTGCCGAGACTCGCCCTGACTCACTCGTCGACCTTCATGGACGTCACGTTTCGAGGCGCTGAGTATGAAGGGAACCGACTGAAGAACATCCCGAGTACGGCCATGTCGAACAGCGCCCGGCTTCTCGTCGGCGAAAGCGGGTGGGTGACGCTCGCGCATTACTTCGCGGGGCGTGTGTATCTCGACGACGCCAATACTCGGTCGCTGCCGGGGGGAAGCACGTTCGACGCTTCGCTACGCTGGAGCTTGGGCCGGGCTCAGGTCGACCTCACCGCCAGAAATCTCGCCGACGCCGGCATCGATCGTGTCGGCTTTCTGCTGTTCGATCCCGTAACGTCCGATGACGTCGAGTTCGTCTATCCGGCGGGCGGCAGATACCTGCAGGCAGCTATTTCGTTTGGTTACTGAGGTCGGGAAGGGCACCTTGATGACTGGCCGACACCTCGTCGTTCACGCTGCCCGCGAGGGGCTCAGGCGGGATTTGCCGGACTGAAGAGGCGGATTCGTAGCTAGCCGCCGCCTTCACCGCATGGCCCTGGAAAAGCCAAAGCAAGAAGGTCGCTTCCTTCGTCGCCCTCCGTTGGCGCCTCATCGTGGTTCTCCCAGCTCACGGGGCCGTGCGCTTCCTCACCCGCAAGGTGGCCGAACCAGGGACCGAGGTCGGGCGGCCGAAGTACGTAGGGGCGTGCGCTGGACTACGTAGGCGAGGCGCTCATCAGCACCGTTGAGTCTCCGGCCCGCGTCTCCGCGGAAACGCGTGGCGACGTGCGGGCGTCCCGATCGGCTATTCCTGAGCGCGTTCCAGTCCGTACCATACGGGGTAACCGGGCGATGAGAGTCTTGCCTGCTACAACAGTGTCCTCCAATATTCCTCCATATAGGAGGATACATGGCGACGCTGAACATCAAGAACTTCCCGGCGGCTCTGTACCGGAAGCTCAAGGCACGTGCCAGGGGTCAGCATCGCTCCATGGCTCAGGAGGTCACTCACATCCTCGAAAGGGCGTTGAAGGACGAGGAGCACCTGTCGATTCTAGACCTCGAGGGGCTCGGACGAGAGGTGTGGGAAGACACCGACGCGGCGGAGCACGTGGAGCGCGAGCGGCGGGCGTGGGACTAGTCGACGACCTGGCGGCGCCGATAGCGATCGACACCGCGATCATCATCTACCTGATCGAGCAGAACGAGGGATTCCTCCCCGCGATCCGTCCCCTGTTCAAGGCCGCGGACCGCGGAGACATCGAGCTCGTCACCTCCGAGGTCACCCTCCTGGAAGTCTTGGTCGGGCCGTACCGGGCCGGGGACGCGGACCTGGCGGCACGCTACGAGGCATTGCTGACGCGGAGCCGCGGCCTCACCCTCGTCGCGCTGAGTCGTCCGGTGATCCGAGCCGCCGCACAACTGCGCGCGACCCGGGCGATTCGGACCCCTGACGCCCTGCAGCTCGCGGCCGCGCTGAGCCGCCGGTGCGGATCGTTCCTGACCAACGATCGCAGGATCCCGTCGCTGCCGGGGCTGCCGGTGGTGCAGGTGAGCGACCGGGTCTGAGGGTCGTGCTCCGCGTTTCCGCGGAAACGCCCTACCTGTGGCCGGTCCCTTGGCGAGAATCAGATCACGATGTCCATGCACCGACAGGAGATCACGCCGCCCCAGCGAGGCCCCACGATCAACGGCATGCACGTGCCGCAGTCGGGGCTCCGGCAGACAAAGCGGATGCCACCTTCGCCAAGTGCGATGCCCACCCGGCACGGAGCCGGTGGCTCCGGGATGAGCTTGAAGTCTTCGTTTTCCGGCGTGTCGAGCGGCGGCCGCGGAATCTCCTCCTTGGGAGGCATGTAGAAGAGGTGGCCGTCCTCCAGTCTGGGCTCCTGCAACGCGAACACCGCATCGTCGCCGAACGGCCCCGCCCCCGCCGCCCAGAGCAGGACGTCGCCGTACGTGCCGCGCAGGCGCCGGAACTCGATCGCCCCTCCGAGCTGGGCGGGGTCGAACTCGACGCTCTTCACTCGTAGAGCCGGCACGTCGGCGATGACACCGCGCCACTGCTCGGCGGTGAGGTGGACGAAGGTCGCGCGGGTGTCCGCGTCGAAGTCTGCGATGTTGACGATCCTGGGGGTGTTGTAGCCGGGGTCGGTCATGGGGCTCTCCTCCTGTGGGTCGCTCTCAACGGGTGCGCGACGTTTCCGCGGAAACGTGCCACTTCGCCCCCGATGCCGCATCAGCCGCCTACTGCACGAGCCACTTCCCGAGGTTGAAGTGGAAGGTGTAGTGCCCTCCGTCCCACTTGTAATCGAGGACATGTCGGCTCGGAGTCGTGGCGACGTTGGTCGCCGCGGGCCATGCGTCCGGCGTGAAGGCCGGTCCGATGTCGTCGGCGCTGACGTCGTCGCCCTCGACGGGGCGGATCTGCGCGCTCTCCAGATAGCGAATGACTCCGATCTCGCTGTTCCAGTTTCGGAAGTGCTCCTTGTCGTTGCAGTCGAACTCCGCGTGCCCCCGCGTGTGCCAGCCCATGCCGTCGACGTTGACGTCCAGGTCGATGTCGTCCGAGCCCGACTCCGGGTTGGTTTCGTCTTCGCAGACGAGCTTGGCGGGCAGCGGACCCACGGTCGATCCACCCAGCAGCGTGAGGTTCGTGCGCCACCCTGCGAACAGTGTGTGGCGTCACACCCCACAGCACGTTTCCGCCGAAACGCGGGTCGTATCGGTGCTGGTGCGTGAAGAAGAAGTCGTAGGGGGATTCCCTTGACCTCCCGATCGACTTGATGTAAAATCCACCACGACATGAACGATATTCCGCCACGCCATGGTGATTTATGCACAAGCCGGTTCAGCCAGTACTGCCCCGGCTCGCTACGTTCGCCCTGGAAGCCACACTGCGGGCGATGCCCGTCGCGGTCCTCATGGGGGCGCGGCAGACGGGCAAGAGCACGCTCGTGCGAGCGGACCCGGTGGCCGGAGACCGTCCGTACCTGACGCTGGACGACTTCGACATCCTCGCGCAGGCCCGCACATCTCCGGACGACCTCGTGCGTCGTGCCCCGGTCATCACGCTCGATGAGGTGCAGCGGGCCCCCGAGATCTTGACCGCGGTGAAGCGCGCGGTGGACGAATCGCGGCCGCGAGGGCAGGGTCGCTTCCTTCTGACCGGCTCCGCCAACCTCCTTCTCATGAGGGGCGTCTCGGAAACGCTGGCCGGCCGGGCCGGGTACGTGCGTCTTTGGCCACTCTCCAGGCGCGAGCGCCTCGGGCTGGGAGAGGCGGGCATCTGGAGCGGGCTGCTCGACACGCCGGTCCGCGACTGGTACGACCTCGTCCAGGCGCAGACCGCACCCCGCGCAGACTGGGCCGACCTCGCGCGCGCCGGCGGCTATCCGACTCCGTCCCTGGAGCTCGGCACCTCCGAGGACAGGGGCACCTGGTTCCGCGGTTACACGCAGACCTACCTGGAGCGCGACCTGCAGGATCTGTCGGCGATCGACAATCTCGTCGACTTCCGCCGCCTGATGAGGATCGCCGCCCTGCGCGTCGGCGGGCTGGTCAATCGCGCCGACATGGCGCGCGACGCGGGCATCCCACAGTCGACGATCCGGCGCTACCTGAACCTGCTCGAGGCGTCGTTCCAGGTCGTGCACATCGAACCCTACTCGGTCAACCGCACGAAGCGCCTGGTCAAGTCGCCCAAGCTGTACTGGAGCGACACCGGACTCGCCATGCACCTGGCGGGCGAGGACGAGCCACGAGGGGAGCATCTCGAGAACCTGGTTCTCTCAGATCTTCTGGCCTGGCGGGATGCCCGGGTGCCGGACGCCCAGATCCTGTTCTGGCGGACACACACGGGCGAGGAGGTCGACCTGGTGGTCGAGTCCTCGGGCCGGCTCCTGCCCGTCGAAGTAAAAGCCTCGCCCAGGGTGCGGGCCGGGGACGACCGGCACCTGCAGACATTCCGGGCGCAGTACGGCGACGCCGCCCCGGGCGGGCTTCTACTGCACTCGGGTGAGGAGGTCTTCTGGGCCGCCGATGGGATCCTGGCGGCCCCGTGGTGGCGCGTGGTGTGAAGAGTCTCCCTACATCATTGAGGGAATACCCCCTGGCACATTGTGGGTCGATCGACTGACTTTCGGGAGCCAATCGGCCAAGGCGCCGGATCGCGGAATTTCATTCCCGCGCTTTCGCCTTTGATACGTCCTCCTCGGAGGGCTCTTGAAGAAATCGCCGCGCTCGTCCCTGTCGAATCTTTCCGGCGAACTCAAGCGCCGCGGGGTCTACCCGGTCATCGCCGCCTACGCAGTGGCAGCGTGGGTCCTGCTCCAGATCGGCGAAGTGACGCTCGCTCCCCTCGGCTTCCCCGACTGGGCGATGACCGCGCTGATCGTGGCCACCATCGTCGGTTTCCCGGTAGCGGTTGTATTGGCCTGGGTATTCGACCTGAAGCCTCCGCGCCGGAGCAGGGTCGCCCACCAAGGGAACGGCGCGGGCGCGGGCAGACCTTCGGTCGCCGTGCTGCCGTTCGCCGACATGAGCCCCGACCACGATCAGGCTTTCTTCTGCGACGGCATCGCCGAGGAGATCCTCAATGCGCTGACCACGATCCCGCAACTGCACGTGGCCGCGCGCATGTCTTCCTTCCAGTTCAGGGGCGGGGCCGGCGACATCCGCGCGATCGGCCGGGAGCTTGGGGTCGGGGCCGTGCTCGAGGGAAGCGTGCGCAAGGCCGGAGATCAACTGAGGGTGACGGTCCAGTTGGTCAAGGCGTCCGACGGCTACCAACTGTGGTCGAGAAGCTTCGATGAGGAGCTCGAGGACGTCTTCGCCATCCAGAACGAGATCGCGACCGGTGTCGCGCGGGCCATGCTCGAAACCCTGGCACCGGTGAGGCCGACCGCGAACCGGGATGTGTCAGCTTACGAATATTATCTGCGAGGTCGGTACTTCTTTCATCGCTTCAATAAGCTGGATATTCAAAACGCCCGGCGGATGTTCCACCACGCCATCGACCTCGATCCCGACTTCGCCCAGGCCTGGGCCGGCTACGCGGACTGCCACTCCTTCATGGTGATGTACGTCGACCCCCAGGACAGTTATCGCGAAGAGGCAACCCAGGCGAGCGTCAAGGCGGTCGAGCTGGATCCCTCTCTCGCCGAAGCACATGCGTCCAGGGGGCTCGCCCATCTCGTCAGGGAGGAGTTCGAGGACGCGGAGGCGGAGTTCGAGGCGGCGTTGGATCTGAACCCGACGCTGTTCGAGGCCTACTACTACTTCGGTCGCACCCGTTTTCACCAGGGGGACATGCGGGCGGCGGCCGACCTGTTCAAGAAGGCGGCGGAGGTCAATCCCGCGGACTACCAGTCGAGGCTGCTGCGGGTTCAGATACTACGAGGCATGGGGCATTACGAGGAGGCGCTCGCCGAAGCCAGGCGCGGCGTTGCGGTCGTCGAAAAACACCTGGAGTGGAATCCCGACGATGCCCGTGCACTGCACCTGGGCGCCGCGTCGCTGATACTGACCGGGGAAATAGAGCGTGCCGACCGTTGGCTGCAGCGTGCCATCGAGATCGATCCGAACGACTCCGTGGTGCTCTACAACGTGGCTTGCAACTATGCGACTCTGGGGCGAACTCAAGCTGCGCTGGACTACCTCGAGCAGGCCATCGAGCATGGCACGGTCAGCGCGAGCTGGATGAGAAACGACGAGGACCTGGCCAGCCTGCACGGGCACCCGAGATACGCGCAGATGCTGTCGAGCCTGGAGAAGAAGGACGCATCCGGCGGCGGGTGATCGCGGGGGGCCCAACCCCGTCTTCCATCCGGGTCGACCAGCGCGAGACAAGGATACTCTACCCCGCTTACCTGCCTCCACCGAACCGCTACCGACGCGGCGTCATTCGCTCGCGAAGATAGGCCGCGACGACCTGGTCCTCGACCTGACGCGTCGCCGCTTGAATCGTCAGTGCGTAGAGCTCCTTCGCGGGAACATGGATGTCCTGGCCGTTCAACTTCAGGAATACCAGGGCGCAAGCAAGGCCGGATCGTTTGTTACCGTCCTTGAACCCCTGCGATCGAGCGAAGCCAACCAGGTAGGCGCCCGCGAGGTCGGCGAGATCGGAGTCGGCGTCGTACGCCCAGCGCTGCTTCGGTCTTGCGAGCGCGGAGAGTACGACCTTCTCGTCGAGAATCCCGTGAGCGCCGCCGTACCGCTCGATCTGTTGAGCGTGGATGGCCAGCACCATCGTCTCGGTCAACCACCGTGGTTCGTCCGTGGTTTCGGACCCGCTCACTTGGCCAGTTCGCGAAATACGCCGTCATACTCTGCCATGATCGCCTCATGCGCCTCGAGGGCTTCGGTCAGCTCCGGCGTGTGAGGAACGACCCGGAACCCGCCCAGTCCATCCTCGATCCAGTCCAACTCCTGGCCAGCCGGGATGCCGAGGCGACGCACGACCTCTGCCGGCAGGGTGGTCACCACGGAAGCACCCTGCGCTCGCGTCCTGCTCCTCAACGTGTCCATGGGCTCGGCCTCCTCCACGTAGGTTCCACTAAAGTTACACATCACAAGATAGCGGGGTTCCCTCGTTTTCGTCAACGGCGCCGTGCTCGCTGAGGTGGACGCTTGGGTCGGGATTACGCACGATAAGGCGCCATCGCGGGTCGCCCGGAAACTCGCGCGTTTCCGCGGAAACGTCTCCGCGAGTGGCAGGAAGTCACGCTATCGCGAGTGAGACACACACGTCTCACTACGTATGACATTTCTGTCTCGGTTCGGGATCCCTGAGACAATCCTCCGCATGATTCCGCGACATTGAAGCTGGTGTGCTATTTGCCAACGGTATCAGCGCTGGGGCGCGGCGACGAATCTGCGCCGGACATCAATGTACCGAGGAGGAACCCATGGGGATGCTCGACGATCTGCTGGCAGCGATCAACACCTACCCAAGCGACTCCGTAACGGTCGATGTCGTCGACTTCGAGGAACCAGGAGCGCACATCAACGTTAAAGAGATCTGCAGGTTCCGCGTCCGCGTCCGCAACAACGGGCAACTCGACATGAGGAACGTACGACTTCACGTCGAGGGATCTCGCTTCGCTTCCGTGTCAGTCACTGATTTCTTGGGCATTCCTACGAATTTTGGCTCGTCCGTCATCTCGGGCGGACGAAACATCGACGCCCACGCGAGCGCTACGTTTGGCGACTTCCATATGCGGGCTGACGCTGCGACCGGAGATGGGGGGACGGAAGATGAAGACCTCTTCACGATCCATGTCTCGAGTTACGATGCCAACTTGGAGCACATCCTAAGGGACCATTCGCACCATGCGGGCAACCCGGAAGAGGCCTATCATCGGCATATCCACCCTGAGTAGGCGATTGACCTGCCTGGGAACGAGTCGCCCATCTTGACGCCCCGCCGGAGGCGGTGAACAACTGATTCAATAGCTTGCTCGCAGGCTTGCCCAGGACGCCGCGGAGTCTAACGGCGCCAACCCCGGGTCGCGCGACCTCGGAGCTTCCCGTGGACACCCCCTCGCGTACTCCTTCGCGACCGCATCGGGTTGTTCTCGCACCCCGCCGGAGCTCCTCATTCAGGAGGGCTTCCCCATGTACGGATCATTGCAACGGCTGCTCGCCCAACAAACGACCCCCCTGGAGCTGATCTACTTCATCATCACGGTGTGCGCCCTCGCGATCGTGGGCGCCGCGCTCATCTACGCCCTCGTGATGTCGGTCTTGTGGGTCGTCCGCTTGCGTGCGACCGTCCGCTACCACCGTGTCTTCCTGCCCACGCGGGCTCACCTCATGGCGTTTCTGCCCGAGTACCTGCTCGCGTTCGTGACCACCGCGGTGCTCACCCTCACCATCGCCGTCAAGGGCGACATCGTCGACCAGGTGCTCGCCTACGATGTCAGCGACATTCCGGAGGGAGAAGTCGGGCGCATGTTGCCGCTCGGGGCGGCGCCGGTGGCGGGGGAGTTGGGGGGATTCGCGGACAGGGCCGCGCGGATCAACGGCCTGCTCCGCGGGGAAGCCCAGACATCGACGCGGGTGAGCGCCGCGGCGGTCCTGAAGCCGTTCCTCGAAGCGGGGCGCGCGGGCGAGGTGCGTCGCGTGTTGGGCGTGATCGTCGATGACGTAACAAGGTCCACGCGCGTTGAACGGGCCCTCCTGCGCGGACTCCTCATCGCGTCGCTGGTCATGATTCTGGCGTATCTGGGTTGGCTCGCCCGGGGCCGCTTCAAGAGCCTGCGTGCTTCTCCGGACGCGCCTGTCATCTACGAGGAGACGCTCCGCCGTGTCGCCATGATGGGCATCGCGTTGGCGCTCATCCTGGCGTCGAGTGGCATGGTGGACGAGGAGCTCGTCGCCGACAGCGCGCTGGGCGCACTTCGCCACGAGGCGCCCGCGGAGCCGGATACGGTCCTGGCGGAGGCGATCCGCGTCGCCGTCGACTACCAACACGCGCTGCATCGGCCGCTGCGAGCCTTCGACGGAATCGGGGACGTCGATTCCGTCGGGGTGCTGCTGGCGGGGCTCGGGACGCGGCTGCGGACGACGGAAAGTGGGCTTTCAGCGGCGCAGTCTCGCCTCGTGATTACGGCGGATTCGCTGGGGTTTGTGGGCACGAAGTTGAGCGCGCACGAAGACCTGGTCGCAGATCACCTCAACGAATTCGAAGGGTTGCTCAACGAGCTCGCGAGCCAGAGCGAGCGGGTAGCCGGTCTCGAGCGGGAGGTCGAGGCGCTGAGGCGAGAGTCCGCGCGCCAGGCACAACTGGTCGAGGACCGGTTCGGTCCAGTGCTCGAGGAGCTGCGGAGCTCGGTGGCGGTCAACGAGCGTGGTATCGCCCGCCTCAACGACCTCAACGAGCGGCTGAACGGCGCGCTCCGCGAGGTGCTCGCGAGGCAGGACGGTCGGGAGCTCCTGCTGGTCTCCACCAACGGCGATTACACCATCTCCGGTGGGGGCGCTCAACCGGCTGCCGGGGCAAGGATGGGCCTGCACTGGCTCCCGACGGGGGTCCGGCACGTCGTCAGGGCCTCCGCCGGCAGTCGCCCGGTGACGCTCCGTCCGGGCGAGCCGCAGGCGGTGATGATCTTCCGGGCGGATGTCGTGCAGCCCTGACGCCAACCTCTCGAGAGAAAGGGCCATCATGGTCACCGTTCAGGCACAGCATCGACGGCAACAGGGACGGACGCGGAGCGCCGGCGCACAGGAGTCCGCCGACCCCCTGCGGGATTCCGCCACCTATGACGATCCGAAGCTCCAGTGTGACATCGTCATGAAGGGCGGCATCACCAGCGGAGTGGTCTATCCGCGTGGCGTGTGCGAGGTCGCGCGGGACTACCGGTTCCGGAGCATCGGCGGTACGTCGGCGGGCGCGGTCGCCGCGGCGGCCGCCGCCGCGGCGGAATTGGGACGCAGCCGCGGGACGCCTGGGTTTCCCGAACTCGCCGCGTTGCCCGAGTGGTGCGGGGCGGCGTCCCCCACCCGGGGCCGCTCCAACCTGTTCGCGCTGTTCCAGCCGCAGAGGTCCACGGAGCCGCTGTTCCGCGCGCTGGTCGCGGCCGCCGGCCGCGGCAGTTGGTATGGGCGGGCGCTGCGGTTCCTGCTCGCGGCAGGGAGGAGCTTCCCGGTGTCCGCTCTGGTCGGTGCGCTACCGGGGGCCGGTCTGGTGGCGCTGGCGCTGTGGGCGGCGGACGGCTGGGTGGCGGCAGCGTTCACGGTGGTGGGCCTGGTCGTCGCGTGTGCCGGAGCGGGGCTCTGCGTCGCGGTCGCGCTTGCGAGCCGGATGGGGCGGACGCTGCCCGCCAACTACTACGGCATGTGCCTCGGGCTGGCCAACGGGCGGACCGACGCCGCGGCGCTGACGCCCTGGCTGTCGTCCTTGCTGGACCGGCTCGCCGGGCAGCAGCCCGGGCAGCCGCTCACCTTCGGCGACCTCTGGCGCGGCCCAGAGCCGGACCCCGACCACGGCATCGACCTGCGCTTGATGACCACGAGCCTGACCCATGGGCGCCCCTACCGTGTCCCCTTCGACGGCGAGGAGCTGTTCTTCGATCCCGACGAGTTCCGCAGGCTCTTTCCGGAGTACGTGGTACGGTGGATGGTCGACCACTCGAAGCCGCGGGTCGGGCCCACCGGACCAGGCGGCGTGCCGGCCGACCTGCGCACCGTGCCGCAGGCCGCGGACCTTCCGGTCGTGGTCGGCGCGCGCCTGTCGCTCAGCTTCCCGCTGCTCGTCAGCGCGGTGCCGCTGTGGGCGGTCGACAAGATGCGCGATGGTGAGAACGCCGGGGTGCCGGAGCGCGCGTGGTTCTCCGACGGCGGTATCAGCTCGAACTTCCCGGTGCACTTCTTCGACTCCCCGCTCCCCGGACGGCCCACCTTCGCGATCAACCTGCGGCCCTTTCACGTGGACCGGCCGCGCTCGGAGGAGGAGGAAGAGAACAGCTGGGTGATCCCCGACATCCACGGCGGCGCTGACGACTGGTGGTACCGCTTCGATGCGAAAGGGGGGCTGCGCTCGTTCCTCGGCTTCGTGGGGGCGATCGGCGGCGCGATGCAGAACTGGGTGGACAACGGCCAGCTCAAAGTCCCGGGCTACCGCGACCGCGTCGTGCACGTGTTCCTCGAGACCGACGAAGGCGGGCTGAACCTGGACATGCCCGTCGACTTGATCAAAAAGCTCGCGGAGCGCGGGCGGCACGCCGCCGGGAAGCTGGCGCGGCGCTACGGGCCCGATGGCGACGGTAGCAACCTCACCTGGGACAACCACCGCTGGGTCCGTTACCGATCCACGATGGCTGTGCTCGAAGACATCCTGCGCCGCATGCGGAGCCGCTACACCGGCGGTTCCGCCGGCCGCCTGTCGTATCCCGACATGATCCGCCGCGGCGACGCCGACCCACCGGACAGCTACCGGTGGGAGAGCGCCATGCGCGAACGCGCGGAGCGTCTCACCGAGGAGCTCATGAGACTCGAGTTGCTCGCCGACGGCGATCCCGTCTTCCACAGCGGGGCCCCCGAACCCGTTCCGGAGCTGCGCATCGTGCCGAAGATCTGAGGTCCGGTTTGGACAGGGTCGTCCCCGTTCAAGGCCCTACTTGGGCAGGTGTGGCAGGCGGTTGCGGAGGCGGCGTGGCCCGGCCGCTCGGCCGCGAGGGCCGGCTCGGCACCCTCGCTGCCGCGACCTTTCTAGTCGGTGCGACTTCCTCCGTCGCCTCGCCGGCCTGGGCGGCGCCGCCTGCCGTATCGGGTTTGGTCGCTGGCTGTCGAGCAAGCGCGGATCCCCGGTGGGAGGTCGCAGTGAACACAGGCTCCAACCGCTGCAAGGCCCACTCCCAACTGAAGCCAGCGACGAACGCCAGAGCCTTGAGGGCCCATTCTCCCGATTGGGGGTTGCCCCCCTCGGCGAGTGCAACGAGTCCCCCTCGGAAGACCAGATAGACCAGCAGCGCGAAGAGCGCGCCGATCACCGGCGCGGCAAGGTGCCCGACGGTAAACTGGGCCCGGAACGTCTCCGTCTGGACCTTCCTGTATAGCCAGAACGACCCCCGCAGCGTGGCACCCAAAGCACCCAGGAGCAGGATATCTACCGGGACGCCGAACAAGACCGTGCTGAGGTTGCCGAAAATCCACCACCGCGTCGAGATGTTCAGGAGGATCACGGCGACCGCGACGTGAAAGATGAGCAGGTGCACTTGGTGCACGTGCACCGCACGCCAGCCCCAAGACTGCTCGTCGCTGGCCTGGCTCAGCACGGCCTCCGCCAAGCCGATTTGTTCACGGGCCAACGGGATCTGGCCTTCCTGAAGGTACTCCCGAGCCTCGCGGAGTCGCGCCAGAATCGTCTCAAGGTACCCCGACAAGTCCTTGAAGAGGCCCATTTCCATCATTACGCGGGTGTTGTCCTCGACCTCGGTCGCCCAGCGGCGGATAATGGCGACCTCCTTTGGCAGGACCTCCGGCGCCGAGCCGACCGCACTCGCCTCGACCGCGACGTTCACCGTTCCATCCCTCCCAAGTCCCCCGACCCGAGCCCCACGATGTGGTCAATTTGGTCACCGGTCAGCGCGATGCTCTCCGCGAGGATGCGTCGCGCCACTTCGGAGCAATCGCCATAGGTCTGGGAGCAGAGATAGAGCACTACCGCGCGAATGTCGGCGCCGCCAAGTCGCTCGCGACCGCCTCTGCGCGCGACTTGCTCGGCGATCTGTCCGATTCCCGTGACGACTCGCTCGAGCGAGTCGTCGTCCAGATCCTGCACGCCTCTGTGGCGCGCGTAATTCGCCAGCTCGACCATCGCCGAGTCATCCACCTGACAGACCGTACTTTCGACGACGCCTTCTACTGCTATGCGAACAGCGTCGCGCTCATCGGAAAGGTCCATGTCCGCTCCCTCGTTCGATGAAGATCAATTCCCGAGCCTGCTGATCCGGGCGCTACTGGTCACGGCCCACCGAATGTCCGCGAAAACGACGGCCGTGTTGTCGTCGGACAGAGCGTCGAACCGCGTACCGAAGCCAGTGGTGATCCAGGTGTTGTCGATAATCCGGAACTCCAGCCCCGCCGACCACGCGCTGGACGACTCGTCGAGCGCGACGGTGGCATCTACCGCGGCCCCACCCGAGCGGCTGGCGCCGATCACTTCGGCGAAGGCATTGAACGTGCCGGAGCCGAAGAAGACGCGGGCTCCGTAGTTCCACTCCGTGTGCTCGGGCACGGTGTCCTGGGCGGGGCGGTCGCGGAAACGGAATTGGCCCGCGAGCTGCCCTCGAGAAGTCAGGGGCAGTCCCCCCACCACCCACGCGTCGACGCCGGCGTACTCGGAGTCGTCGAAACGCGAATGCACGAGGCGCCGCCCGGTGGCGAACGCCAGCGACAGGCGGGCGTCGTTCCAGTGGTCCTTCGTGTAGCTCGAGAACGCGGCGGCTGTGACCGAATCCACGCACGCCGCGCTCTGGCCGGCTCCGGGAGCGGCAGGCGTGCAGTCGGCAAAAATGGATGCCCCCAGACCCCGGGTGAAGTCCTGGTCGCGCATGGGGTCGCCGCGGTCGATCAGCGTGGTTCGGAGCCCGAGCGCCACGGAAGTGTCGGTCGAGTCGCCCGAGGTGCGCGCGGATCCGAGGGACAACTGCGTGTTGGCCAGCGCGTAGAGAAAGGGGTTGTCGCGGTATCGCTCCAGGGAGATGGAAAGCCCCGGAATGAGGGTCCAAAGCGAGGCGTCTATCGCAAAGCCCTGCTGGAGACCCCCATCGGCGCCCACGCCGGAGAGGATTGCGACGCCCAGGTCGCGAATGCTGCTCGGCCGTTCCACCTGGGCGGGCGATCCAGACAGAAACGTGGAAACGGGGGTCTCGGGTATGGCGGTCAGGAACTCGACCGGCTGCTGGCCTTGCGCAACCACCGGATCGAGCAGCAGAGCCGTCGCGGCGACGATCGTCAGGACGGGGCGACCGTGATTCCTCATATCAGAATCGCCTCCTTCTCGGCCACTCCGCCGCCCAGATCCGACGTGCGCCCCAGGACGACGTCCAGGCCCCCGACGATGATCCTGTCCTGTTGGGAGAACGTGACGGCAAGCCTGAAGTCCGAGTTTCTTTTTCCTCCTACGCCGGTCCAGTAGGCGATGCGAGTACCGTCCGGGTGGGGCCCCGTTAGGAAGGAGTCGGGCACTTCGTCTTCCGTCTGGCCGTCGCCGATTACGGTCCAGTCGGCCGCCCCGGGTTCCTTCGCCCAGAATCTGTAGGCGAAGACGTGCGGCGATTGGCCTACGACGTTGACGGCTAGCGGCAGGGACGTGTCGTTCTGCATGGATCGGACGTTTGGCATTCTGGTCTCGCGATCGTGTCCGACATAGGCGGGCCTCGTTCACTCCTAGTCAAAGCAATGCGCGAGCCATGACGCCGCTCGGAGGAGTCAGCCGCCTAATCGCAACGGCTTGAACGATTTACAGACGAAGCTGCAGGAGAATCCGGTGGGCCGGCTGGGACAGGGATGTCACATTGGGTGCGACATACCCGTCCCGCATCGAGTTGAGGTGGAGGCGTGGCTACGCCGCATCGATGCCCATGGAGGGCAGGGCTTCCTGTGAACTCCGCGGCGGGGAGGCGGAGGTCTTCTGGGCATCGGAGGGCGTTCTCGCGGCGCCGTGGTGGCGGGTCAAGTAGGTTCGAGACGATCGCTTGCTGCACCGCGGGCTACCCGACCACATTGCGACCCATGTCCCGTCCCCTCCCCCTTCCGACGCCGGCGCCCGCTCTTCTCGCCGCGCCTCCCACGGCCACCGTGCCCGCCACCGTCCGAGCGCTCGCGCTCGCGGCTGTCACCACGCTCTCCGGTCTCGCCCTCGCGATCGCGCTACCCGCCCCGGCCGCCGCCCAGGAGAACCCCGCAGCCGCCCAGGCCGCCTACGCCGACATGTCGGGCGAAGCCCTCTACCGCGCCGCGTGCGCCGCCTGCCACGGCGCGGACGGCACGGGCGCCTCGGCCGCGGACGTTGGCTTCGACATCGCGCTGCCCGACTTCAGCGAGTGCGCCTTCGCCTCGCGGGAGCCCGACGCCGACTGGGTCGCGGTCGGCCACGAGGGCGGCCCGACGCGCGGCTTCGACCCCATGATGCCGGCCTTCGGCGACGCCCTGACGGAGGCCGAGATCAGGCGCATCGTCCAATACATCCGGGGCTTTTGCGGGGACGCCGACTGGCCGCGCGGCGAGCTGAACCTGCCGCGCGCGCTCGTGACCGAGAAAGCGTATCCGGAAGACGAGGCGGTCTACACCGTCGGCGTTTCGGTCGATGACCCGCAGGCTGTCAGCCACGAGTTCGTCTACGAGCGACGCTTCGGCTCCCGCAACCAGGTCGAGGTGGTGGTCCCGTTCGGCTTCCAGGAGCGGGCGGTGCTGGCCGGCGACGGCACCGAGATCTCGCGCGACTGGGTGGGCGGCATCGAGGACATCGTGATCGGCCTCAAGCGCGACGTCTTCCACTCCTTCGAGCGCCGGTCGATCGTGAGCGTCGCCGGCGAGATCAAGCTGCCCACGGGCGATGAGGACGACGGCTTCGGCACCGGCACCACGGTCTTCGAGTCGTTCCTGGCCTACGGGCAGATCTTCAGGAACGACGTCTTCCTGCAGGCGCAGGGTCTCGTCGAGCTGCCCTTCGACCAGGACGCAGCCGACAACGAGGGCGCTTTGCGGCTGGTGCTCGGTCGCACCTTCCGGGAGGGGCGCTGGGGCCGCGCCTGGTCGCCCATGCTCGAGGTGCTCGCGGGCCGCGAGCTGGAAGGCGGCGGCTCGACCGACTGGGACCTGGTGCCGCAAGTGCAGGTCACGCTGAACACGCGCCAGCACGTTATGGCGAACGCCGGCGTCCGCATCCCGCTGACCGACTCGGACACCAGGAGCACGCAGCTCCTGGTATACGTGCTCTGGGACTGGTTCGACGGAGGGTTCTTCGATGGGTGGTAGGACGGCCGTTGCCTTACTCGCCGCGTGGCTCGCCGCGTCGTGCGCCCCCGCGGGCGTGGCCAGGGCCCCGGGGGACGCCGCGCCCGCCGACCCCGCGGCGACCCAAGCCGCCGCGCACGCCAACGGCCCGCTGTTCCGCACCTCCGACGCCTGTATCGCCTGCCACAACCGCGTGGTTGGCCCGGCCGGCGAGGACGTGTCGATCGGCTCGGACTGGCGCGCGTCGATGATGGCCAACTCGGCGCGCGACCCGTACTGGCACGCGGCGGTGCGCCGCGAGATCATGGAGCACCCCGACGCGCGCGCCGCGATCGAGGACAAGTGCGCCACTTGCCACATGCCCATGGCGCGCTACAGCGCGCATACGGAGGGCGGCTCCGGTTCGGTATTCGAGAACCTGCCGGTGGGTGCGGCCCCGGGCGCGCGGGCGATCCTCGCGGCCGATGGGGTGTCCTGCTCGGTGTGCCACCAGATCAGCCCCGAGGGCCTGGGCGACCCGTCGAGCTTCTCGGGCGGCTTCACGATCGGCGCGGCGCCGGGCGGCGCGGTCTTCGGGCCGTTCGGGGTCGATGCCGGCCGCCGGCGAATCATGGCGTCGGCCACCGGCCTCCAGCCCGACAGCTCGGCGCACATCCAGAGCTCGGAGCTGTGCGGCTCCTGCCACACCCTGCACACGCACCCGCTCGCGGGCGACGAGGCGGGCGAGTTCCCCGAGCAGATGCCCTACCAGGAGTGGCTGCACAGCGATTACGCCGGCGAGCGGAGCTGCCAGTCTTGCCACATGCCAGAGGTCGAGGGCGAGGTTGCGGTGACCGGCGTGCTCGGCAGGCCGCGCGCCGGGGTGAACCGCCACGCCTTCCGCGGCGGCAACTTCTTCATGCTGCGCATGCTCAACCGCTACCGCGACGAGCTCGGCGTCCAGGCCCCCTCGCCCGAGCTCGAGGCCGCGGCGCGGCGCACCGTCGAGCACCTGCAGACCCGCACCGCGAGGCTCGAGATCCGCGCGCTGGAGCGATCCGGCGGCCGGCTGCGTTTCGACGTAGCGGTGGAGAACCTGGCCGGCCACAAGCTGCCCTCGGCCTACCCGTCGCGCAGGGCGTGGCTGCACGTGACGGTGACCGATGAAGCCGGCGCCGTCCTCTTCGAGTCCGGCCGCTTCCGCCCCGACGGCTCGATCGAGGGCAACGACAGTGACGAAGACGCGACCCGGTACGAGCGGCACCACCGCACCATCGAGCGCGCCGACCAAGTCCAGATCTACGAAGCCATCATGGAGCACGGCGACGGCGGCGGTCCCACGACCGGGCTCCTCAACGCCGTCGCCTACCTGAAGGACAACCGCCTGCTGCCGCGCGGCTTCGAGCCGGTGACCGCCCACCCCGACGTGGCCGTGCTGGGCGCCGCCGCGGCCGATCAGGATTTCCACGGCGGCTCCGACGTCGTCAGCTTCGACCTGGCGATCGACGGCGCCGCAGGTCCGATGGACGTGGCCGTCGCGCTACGCTACCAGCCGATCGCGTATCGCTGGGCGCTGAACCTGGCCGACTTCCCGGCGTTCGAGACCGACAGGTTCGTACGGTATTACCAGTCGATGGCGTCGGGGTCGAGTCTGGTGGTGGCGGAGGTGGAGGGGCGGGTGGAGTAGGGGGGCGCCCAGCCTGGCGGGTGAGGTCGCCGGTCCATCGCCATGGGCTACGCGTGGACAGTATCCAGGCCTACAGATCGAACTCCACGTCGCCGAAATCGGCTGAGTCGCGAAGCCGCTTCACCCGGTGGCCCCACCGCTTCCCGTCCGATGCGATGACCATCATGTCGAGCATCACGTCGCGGTCGGGCACCATGATCACGAATGGGTCATCGTCCGATCGCTGACGCTCGATCCAACAAAGCCCAGCGTGCGTGTTCGGACCCCATGATCCGTCCACCTCCATGCCGGGAACGGCTGCCTGGAGCTGCCGAAGGTCGGTGAACCCGTATGAGTCGAGCGCGAACTGAAGGGTCTCTTCATCCCCGTCCTCGATCGGCCCGACCACATCCATAATCCACCGTCTGGCTCCGCCGCGGCCCAGTTGGATGGCCCGGTCGAACACGATTGCGAGCGCCCGATCTGTCGAAAGACCAAGCCAGTTGCAGAAGGGCAACATCGGATCAAGATATAGCTCCGCCGCCACGTCCAGTTGCTCCTCCTGAAACGGCCGGTGCTCTCCGGCTGCTCGGAATCTCTCGACCCGAGATTCAGGCCTGCGTTCGGCTGAACGGCGGGCACCATCTCCTTCTTCCCGGCGTGCCGTTCAAGCCCGACCCGGACGCCCCCTTCGCGGACGAGGTGGAGCTGTTCGTCCGCAAGCTGGAGGCTGGGGACTGCCGGCCGAAGGGCGACGAGGACCTCAGCGAGGGTCCGGCTGGCGGGGGCAACAAGCCACCGGCGGAGTGGAAGAAGAAGGACGATCCACCGGCCGAGCGGAAGCCGGGCGACGCGGACTTGACCTAGAGCTTCACCGGTCTACCGTCGCTACGAGTGGTGCTCGGGCACGGTTCGCGATCTGGCACCAGCAAACGGAGAATAGAACGACTCTTGACACAAGACGACCGGTCGTATTAAAGTCGAAGCATGCCGAAGCAAGAGCGCAGCATCCGGACACGCGATCTCCTCTTGGAGGAGGGGCTCAGCGCCCTGATTCGCCGTGGTTACAACGGCACGGGCATCAAGGAGGTGCTCGAGGAGGCGGGCGTGCCCAAGGGGTCGTTCTACAACTACTTCGAGTCGAAGGAGGATTTCGCGTCGCAGGTGATCGACCTCTACGCCGATCGGTTCCACGCGGAGCTCGGCGAGGCTTTCGCTGATGGGCCGGGCGCGCTGGACCGCGTGCGTGACTACTTCGACGAGGAGATCCCGCGCCAGCTCGAGGCAGGGGCGGGGTGCCTGCTGGGCAACCTGGGCGCCGAGGTCGGCGCGACCAATCCCGGGCTGCGGCAGGCAATGGCGCGGGGCATGGGCGGTACCCGCGAACGGTTCGCCGGCGCGATCGAGCAGGGGCAAGCGGACGGCACGGTACGCACCGACCGCACGGCCGAGGAGCTCGCCGGCGTCCTGTTCGCCGCGTGGGAGGGGGCGCTGCTGCGCATGCAGGTGGAGGCGAGTCGCGAGCCGCTGGACGAGTTCAGCCGGCTAATGATCGACGACTTCCTGAGGCCATGAGAAGGCGTCCCCTTTTTTTTTGACCGGAACTCAAGACGACCGGTCGTATTCTAAGCGAAGTGCGTAGACAAGGAGAACATCATGAAGGCAGCGACGATTCACGCATTCGGAGACTTCGACGTGCTCACCTACGAAGATGTCGAGACGCCTCGACCCGGACCGGGGGAGGTTCTGATCAAGGTCCTGGCCAGCGGGGTCAACAGGTTCGACCACTACATCCGCGCGGGCGAGGTCGCGCCCGAGTTGCCGTTCCCGCACATACTCGGCGCGGACGCGGCGGGGGAGGTGGCGGCGCTCGGCGACGGTGTCGAAGGGTTCAGGATCGGCGAGCGGGTGATCCCGCTGTCGGGCTTCCCGACGGACGCCGACGAGCAGGACGTCGTCCCGGCGACGTCGGCCCCGAGCTTCACGGTGCAAGGGCTTGGCGTCCCGGGCACCTACGCCCAGTACATCACGGTGCCCGTGCGGTTCGTGCTCAGGGACGAGACGGGGCTTTCGCCGGAGGAGGCCGCCGCGCTGCCGATGGGGCTCGCGACAGGCGTGCGCGCGGTGAAGGTCGTGGGCGGAGTGAAGGCTGGTGATCGCGTGCTGGTCCAGGCGGGCGCTGGGTCGGCCGGGAGCATGATGATCCAGGTCGCGAAGGCACTGGGCGCGCGGGTTGCTACGACCGTCCGCAAGGAGGCGAAGCGGGCCCAGCTCGAGGAGCTGGGAGCCGACCTGGTCATCAACTCCGGCACCCAGGACGTGGTCGCCGAGGTCAAGGAGTGGACCGGCGGCGCGGGCGCCGACGTCGTGATCGACACGCTCGGCGGCGACGTGCTGCAGCACAGCATCGACGCAGCGCGGCCGTTCGGCGTTATCGTCGCGTACGGCTTCGTCGCCGGCGTGGAAAGCACCATCAACGTGCAGAGCTTTTTCTTCACCCAGAAGCAGCTGCGCGGCTCTATGTCGGCCGACCTGAGCGACCTGGAGTGGGGGCTCGAGCAGGTGCGCGCCGGCCGCATCAGACCGGTGCTAGACTCGGCCTACCCGCTCAGCGAAGCGGCGGAGGCGCAGCGCAAGGTCGCCGAGAACCGCGTGACCGGGAGCGTAGTCCTGCGGCCGTGGGCGTGAGGCAGGCTAGGTTCTTTTCGACGGGGCGTCCGCGCAGGAGCCCGCCGCTCGATGCGCGGGCGCCCACCGGCTACCGACGCGCTACGGCGAGCGCGAGAATGAAAGATGAGCTATGAGTGAGAACGCAGGCCGCCACGACACGCTCGTGGCCCTCAACGTGGTGGACGACGACCTGTACGACCGATACCGCGCCGGGATGACGCCGCTGTTGGAGGCCCGCGGCGGCTTTTTCGGCCACGACTTCCGGGTGGGTGAAGTGCTGCGGTCAGCAGTGGATCATCCGGTCAACCGCGTTTTCGTCATCTCCTTTCCCGACGAAGCCACGCGCGAGTCGTACTTCGCCTCCGAGGACTATCTGGCGGTGCGCCGCGAGTTCTTCGACCCCGCGGTCGAGGGGGCGACGGTGTTGGCTCAGTGGGTGGTGGGGGAGTAGCCCCTACCGCACAGCCTCCAGCACCGCCTCGAAGATCTCGAACCCGCGCGTGGTGCCGTCGGGGTTCCAGGAGTTGGTCGACACGACGAGGTCGAGCGCGGGCACGATGAACACGTGCTGGCCGCCGTAGCCCCAGCCGAAGATGACCTCGCCCGAGGCCACGCCGGCGGTGGGGCTGGGCAGGGACATGCGCCACCACTGCCAGCCGTAGCCGTGGCCGGTGGGCACGCTGGTGCGGAAGCGGGTGCTCTGGGCGATCCACTCCTCGGAGACGACGCGGCGCCCGTTCCATTCGCCGCGATCGAGCACGAGCTGGCCCATCTTGGCGAGGTCGCGCGAGCGCAGGCGCAGGCCGCCGCCCACGTGGGGCAGCGAGTCCGGGTGCTCGGTGTTGCGGAACCAGGTCACGTCCTCGGGCGCGATGTCGAGCGGGCCGAACAGGTGCTCGTGCGCGAACTCGACGGGATCGCGGCCCGTGCGGCTCTTCACGATCGCCCCCAGCAGGTTGCTGCCGCCCGAGTTGTAGACGAAGCGGGTGCCGGGCGTCTCCACGACGGGCTGGTCCAGCACGTAGCCGATCCAGTCGGCCGAGTTGTTCATCTGCCGGTTGCTGTTGCAGGTCTCGTTCTGGTAGGAGCAGGTCCACTCGTCCCAGCGCAGACCCACGCGCATGCTGAGCACGTCGCTCAGCCGGATGCCGTTCTTGGCGGGGTCGGCGGCGTAGGCGGCGGCGCGCTCGGGCAGGAGGACGGGCAGCGCGTCGTCGGGCGATAGAGCCCCCTGGTCCGCGGCGATCCCCACCAGCAGCGAGCCGACGCTCTTGGTGACCGACTGGAGGCTGTGCGTCCGCGCGGGCGTGTGCTCGTGGAAGTACGCGTCGTAGGCCAGTCGCCCGGCGCGCGCGATCTGGAGCGCGTGGACGTGCAGGAACTCGCCCGCCTCGATGCGCCGGGCCAGCGTGGCGAGGGTGGCGGCGTCCAGTTCCGCGTCCGCGGGGGCGGCCAGCGGCCAGGCGTCGCCCAGGTCGACGGGCGCGGGCGCTGGCAGGGCGCGCAGCGATGCCGAATGCCCCGGAGCGGTGCCGTCGTTGTCGGCGGGGTTCGGATCGGGCGAGGAGGACGATGCGGCGGCCGTCAGGACCGACTCGCCCGACCCGGTCGCGATGAGAGTAGCCTCGACGGTCCGTGTGACGCCCGAAGCTATGCTCGTGATCGACCAGCCGACCGACTCCGTCCAGATGCGCGCCGCGTTCGAGCCGCTTAGCGCCGTGGCCGTCGCGGGGACCGTTGCCGAGATGCGCACACGCTCGGCGGCCGCTGGACCGGAATTCTGGACCTGTACGGTGACGGTGACCAGATCGCCCACCGTGACCTCGGTGGCGTCGATCTCGACCGCGACCGACAGGTCGGCGGCGGCCGACGGGTCGGGCGGGCTCGAGGCGGGCGGCGCGACCGGGCCCTCGCCGCATGCGGTGAGGAGGGCAAGGATGCTCGCGGCGCGGAGGCCTGCGGGCAGAGCTGTGCGAAGGCGCATACGGGGGCTCGCGGTGTCATGCGGGTCGCTCCGCGAAGGGAACGTGGGTGAGGGTGGGAAGGTGACGGGGGTTGGGCTAGAGGTGGCCCAACTCCGAATCACCGTGCGCGTTTCCGCGGAAACGCGGCCGGCGCCTGAGTCGGACCGGTTCGTGCGGTGCTACCGGGCGTTGGCGTCGGCCTCGAGCCTGGTGGTGGCGGAGGTGGAGAGGAGGACTTCGGTGGCCGCGTAGGAGTTCACGATCCACAGGAAGCACGAGGAGGCGATCGATGGATCTCGGACTGGACGGGAAGCGCGCGATCATCACCGGGGGCAGCAGGGGCATCGGCCGAGCCACGGCCGAGGTCCTCGCCGCTGAGGGCTGCGCGGTGGCGATCTGTGCACGTACTGAAGGAGGCGTCGACGAGGCGCTCGAGAGCCTCCGGGCGCGCGCAGCGACCGCGGTCGGGAGCGCGGTCGACGTCGCCGACGGGCCGAGCCTCGAGCGGTGGGTGGCCGACTCGGCCGAGGCGCTCGGCGGGGTCGACATCGTCGTGGCCAACG